>NZ_JBFBGN010000010.1:0-97670 GCF_040684675.1 Streptomyces sp. NPDC089915
AGGCGACCGCGGACGGGGTCTGGTCCGCGGTGCCGGCGTACCGGGCGCACGCGTCGGTGAGGGTCTCCAGCAGGGTCAGGGGGTCCGGCAGCGCGTGCCGTACGTCCCGTACCCACGTCACGGCGAAGTCGCCCGGCAGCGCCGCGGGCGGCAGCAGCACGTAGCTGCCGCGGCAGTGCCAGCGCAGCCCGGGGTGCTCGTCCATCGTCTCGGGGTGGCAGTCCAGCTCGCAGGGCCACCACTCGTCCTCGTCCTCGGGCGTGCCCCGGGTGGCGGTGAAGAAGAGCATCCGGGCCTGGTCGCCCGTACCGCCCGACTCGGCGACGGGTCCGACCTCGACGCCGGCGGCGAGCAGCCGTTCCAGGGCGTTGCGGCCGGCTTCCAGGGGGACGTCCAGGACGTCGTGGACCATGCCGGTCGCGGTGATGAAGTTGGCCTGGGGCTGGTTGCGGGCCCAGCGCTCGATCTGGGCGCGGTCGGTGGTCGACTGGGTCTGCCAGGCGAAGGAGACCGGGTGCCGGGCGGGCGTGGGACAGCCGATGCGGTCGCACGAACAGCGGTAGCCGGCGGGATGGGCGGCCGGGGCGACCGGCAGTCCGGCGGCGGCGACGGCCACGAGGAGCGCTTCGCGTTCCTTGCCGGGGTCCTCGGGAGCGGCCTTAGGGCGGCGGCGCAGCCACTGGGAGATCCTGCTCTGCTCGCCGCGTTTGACGCGGCCGGACTCAGACCCCATCTATCCCCTCACCTCACCGTTGCCCCGGCAGACCATTCCATGGTCCCACCATCCCGAGGGCCGGGTGACCGCACCCCCCGTTCCCGCCTTAGCCCCTACTTCCGGCCAATTCCGCACAATCAGGCCATATGTTCCCGGCGTCGCCGTGGTCGAGGGGCGTCCGGCCGGTGAACGGTGACTTATGCCACGCCGCCCGTGTCACCCGTGTCACGCGGGTCGCGCGGGGCACCCGTACCGCCCACCCCGCCCAGTACGGAGTCCACCAGCGCGTCCGTGAAGGCGTGCGTCAGCGGCGCCGTCCGCATCAGCCACCGGTACGTCAGCGGCCCCACCAGCATCTCCGTCACCAGCCGGACATCGGCGTCCGCCGCGAGCTGGCCGGCCTCCGCGCCCGCCCGCAACCGGGCCTCGTACAGGGCGAGCTGCGGCTCCAGCAGCTGCTCGGTGAAGCGCGCCGCCAGGTCGGGGTCGGTCGCCCCGGCCGCCGTCAGGGCGCGCGTGGGGGCCTCGTAGCGGGGGTCGGCGAACTCGTCCACGGTGGCCCGCAGGACGGACTTCAGATCGGCCGCCAGGTCACCCGTATCGGGGAATCCGGCCCAGCCGGAGTCCGTCCAGGCCTCGCCGGACAGCGCCAGCGAGGCGTCCAGCAGGACGGCCGCCTTCGAGGGCCACCAGCGGTAGATGGTCTGCTTGCCGACGCCCGCGCGGGCCGCGATGGCCTCGATGGTCAGCTTGTTGTAGCCGACCTCGCCGACGAGGGCGAGGGCGGAGTCGAGGATGGCGCGCCGGGAGTGCTCGCTGCGGCGGCTGGAGTCGGGGGGCTTGGTCACCGGGCCAACGTACAACCCGGCGAGACGTCTCGTCTCCCGGCCGTTGTGGTAAACCACCCGATCGGTTCACTGCGCGAGCCCGTCCTGAGGAGGGACGATTCTCTCCGTACACACCCGTACCGTGAGTCCGCAGTCGTGAGGAGCCTTCTTTGCGCAGAGACGCCACACCCCGGCGCTACCTGATGTGCCCACCCGCACACTTCAAGGTCACGTACTCCATCAACCCGTGGATGGACCCCACGAAACCGGTGGACCTGCCGCTCGCCCTCGCCCAGTGGGAGGACCTGCGGGACCGCTACCTCTCCCTGGGGCACACCGTCGAGACCCTGGAGCCGGACCCGGGCCTGCCCGACATGGTCTTCGCCGCGAACGGCGCCCTCGTCGTCGACGGCCGGGTCCTCGGCGCCCGCTTCGCCTACCCGGAACGCGCCGCCGAGGCCGAGATCCACCTCGACTGGTTCCGGACGCACGGCTTCACCGACGTCCACGAGCCCTCGCACGTCAACGAGGGCGAGGGGGACTTCGCCGTCACCGCCAGCTGGATCCTGGCGGGCCGGGGCTTCCGCTCCAGCCCGCTCTCGCACGACGAGGCGCAGGAGTTCTTCGGGCGCCCCGTCATCGGCCTCGACCTGGTGGACCCGCGCTACTACCACCTGGACACGGCGCTGTGCGTGCTCGACGGCGACGAGATCATGTACCACCCGCCGGCCTTCTCCCCGGGCAGCCGGGCCGTGCTGCGCCGGCTCTTCCCGGACGCCCTGCTCGTGGACGCCCCGGACGCGGCCGCCTTCGGCCTCAACTCCGTCTCCGACGGCCGGCACGTCCTGCTCCCGCAGGCCGCGACCGGGCTGCTGGCACCGCTGCGCGAGCGCGGGTTCGAGCCGGTCCCGATGGACCTGGGCGAGTTGCTCAAGGGCGGCGGCAGCGTGAAGTGCTGCACCCAGGAGCTGCGCCCGGCCTAGAGCCGGTTCAGGCCTCGTCCGGGGCGTCGGCGGGGGGCCACTGCTCGCCCCACTCGACGTCCCGGGCCGCCTTGTAGAGGGCGCCGTGGCGCTTGGTGACGGTCGCCCGGCCCAGCCCCTCCGCCTCGGGGCCGCACAGGTCCAGCAGGACCAGCCCCTTCCGGATCTGCGGCTTGCGCGTGATCCGGGAGGGGACGGGGACCGTGGGGAAGCGGGTCGCCGCCACGTAGGCGAACTTCTCGTCCTCGTACGGCAGGGAGCCGCCCTTGACCTGCCGGTGCAGGGAGGAGCGGCTGACCCGGGCCGAGAAGTGGCACCAGTCCCGGCCCACCTCGATCGGGCAGGTCCCGTCGTGCGGGCAGGGTGCGGCCACCTTGAGGCCGGCGGCGATCAGCTGGTCGCGGGCCTCGCGGATGCGCAGGTACCCCTCGGGCGTGCCCGGCTCGATCAGGACGACGGCCTGCCCGGCGCGGGCCGCCTCCGCGACGACCGCCCGGCGGGCCGGCTCGGTCAGCTCGCCCAGTACGTACGAGACGGTGACCAGGTCCGCGTCGGGCAGGGCGATGCCCGTCCCGATGACGGCCCGGCGCCAGTCGGCCGACCGCAGGGCGGCGGAGGCCGAGCGGGCGGCCAGCTCCCGGCCGAGGTCGAGGGCCGGCTCCGCCCAGTCGAGCACCGTCGTCGTGCGGGGCCCGTCCCAGGTGGCGTCCACCGCCCAGGTCGCGGCGCCCGTGCCGCCGCCCACGTCCACGTGCGAGCCGGGCACCCACGCGGGCGCGGCCTCCGCCAGCCCGTCCAGCGCCGAGCGCACGGCCTCGAAGGTGGCCGGCATCCGGTACGCCGCGTACGCCGCGACGTCGGAGCGGTCGCGCAGGACGGGGGCGTCGGTGGGGATGGTGCCCCGGTAGTTGGCGATGAGCCGCTCGACGGCGGCCGCGGCCTGCTTCGGCGGGAGTCCGTCGAGCAGCCCGCCGAGCGCGCTGCGGAGGGTTTCGGCGGTGGTGGGGGCGGTGGCGTTCACCAGCGAAGTTTACGGCGCGGCCGGGTCGCCCGGTACGGCCATGGGCTGCCGCTCCCGCCAGGGGCGGCACAGGGCGAGGAAGCAGCCGGCCGCCAGCAGCGAGCAGCTCAGCTGGACCAGGGCCATCGGTACGGCCGTGTGCTCGCCCGCGATCCCGACCAGCGGGGAGGCCACCGCGCCGACGAGGAAGGAGGAGGTGCCGAGCAGCGCGGACGCCGATCCGGCGGCGTGCGGGGTGCGCATCAGGGCCTGCGCGTTGGTGTTGGGCAGCACCAGGCCCATCGCCGACATCAGCACGAACAGGGCGGCGGCGACGGGCAGCAGCCCGACCTCCCCGAACACCCCGGTGGACATCAGCAGCAGGGCCACCGAGGCGGTGGTGAGCACGGCGATGCCGACGGCGAGGACCTTGTCCAGGCTGACCCGGCCGACCAGCAGCTTGCCGTTGACCTGGCCGACGATGATCAGCCCGACGGAGTTGAGGCCGAAGAGCAGGCTGAAGGCCTGCGGGGAGGCCCCGTAGATCTCCTGGACGACGAAGGGCGAGGCGGATATGTACGAGAAGAGCACCGCGAAGGCGAAGCCGCCGGCCAGGGTGTAGCCGGCGAAGACCCGGTCGGCGAGGAGCCCCCGCATGGTCCGCAGGGCGGCGCCCACGCCGCCGGTCTGGCGCCGCTCGGGCGGCAGCGTCTCGCCGAGGCCGCGCCAGACGACGAGGGTCAGCGCGAGGCCGACGGCGGTGAGGACGACGAACACCCCGCGCCAGTCGGCGAAGCGGAGCACCTGGCCGCCGATCAGCGGGGCGATGATCGGGGCGGTGCCGGATATGAGCATCAGGGTGGAGAAGAAGCGGGCCATCTCGACCCCGTCGTACAGGTCGCGGACGACGGCCCGCGCGATGACGATGGCGGCCGCCCCGGCCAGGCCCTGGAGCAGCCGGAAGCCGATCAGCAGTCCGGCGGAGGGGGCGAGGGCGCAGAGGGCGGTGGCGAGGACGTAGACGGCCATGCCGGCGAGCAGCGGGCGGCGCCGCCCCCACTTGTCGCTCATGGGCCCGATGACCAGCTGGCCCAGCGCCATGCCGGCGAGGCAGGAGGTCAGGGTGAGCTGGACGGTCGCGGCCGGGCTGCCCAGGGCCGAGGTGACCTCCGGCAGGGCCGGGAGGTACATGTCCATGGACAGCGGGGGCAGGGCGGTCAGGCCGCCGAGGATGAAGGTGACCAGCAGGCCGGTGCGGCGCGCGGCGGTCAGGGGGGCGGTGGCAGGGGCCGTGGGGGTGGGTGACGGCTCGCGCGAGGGGGCCGCGGAGGGGCCTCTCTCCGACATACGGAACTCCAGTCTTTTGATCAGCTTTATGTGCCCCTGACCGACCCATGCTCTCAGCTGGCGGAACGTTCCGGGACGGATGTCCGCTGTGACGTACTCTGCGGCCCCATGAGCGCACGTGGGAACAAGATCGCTGTAGTGACCGGGGCCGGCTCCGGGATCGGCCACTCCGTGGCCCTCGCCCTCGCCGGGGCCGGCTGGTCGGTGGCCGTGGCCGGGCGCCGCACCGGGCCCCTGGAGGAGACCGCCGCGGCGGCCGGGGAGGGCGCGGACGTCCTGCCGGTACGGGCGGACGTGAGCGACCCGGGCGACGTCACCGCGCTGTTCGAGACCGTGCGGGAGCGGTACGGCCGCCTCGACCTGCTGTTCAACAACGCCGGCACCTTCGGCCCGGCCGGGGTCCCGCTGGAGGCCATCTCCTACGAGGACTGGCGCCAGGTCGTCGACGTCAACCTCACCGGGGCCTTCCTCTGCGCTCAGGGGGCCTTCCGGGTGATGAAGGACCAGGACCCGCAGGGCGGCCGCATCATCAACAACGGCTCCATCTCGGCCCACGTCCCGCGCCCGAACTCGATCGCCTACACCGCCACCAAGCACGCCATGACCGGCCTGACGAAGTCCCTGTCGCTGGACGGGCGCCCCCACCGCATCGCCTGCGGGCAGATCGACATCGGCAACGCGGCGACGGACATGACGGCGCGGATGCAGACCGGGATCCTCCAGGCGAACGGGCAGCTGGCGGTCGAGCCGGTCATGGACGCGGCGGACGTGGCCCGCACCGTCCTGCACATGGCGGAACTCCCGCTGGAGGCCAACGTCCAGTTCGCCACCGTGATGGCGACGGCCATGCCGTACATCGGCCGGGGCTAGCCGCGGAACGGAGAACGGCGCCCGGTTCGTCCCCGCGGAGGGGGGAGCGAACCGGGCGCCGGGCTCGGGAGGCGGGGTTACTTCGCCGCGGCCGGGGTCTTGGCCGCGCCGCGCAGGCCCGCCGGGAGCAGGAACAGGGTCAGGACCGCCGCGAGGTACAGGGTCCACACGACGAGCTGCGCCACCGTCGGGTCCGGCTGGAAGTTGAAGACGCCCTTGAGCAGGACCCCGTACCAGCTGTCCTGCGGGATCGCCGAGCTGATGTCGAACGCCTTGTTCTGCAGGCCGCCGAGGAACCCGGCCTCCTGGAGGTCGTGGACCCCGTACGCGAGGACGCCCGCCGCCACGATGACCAGCATGCCGCCGGTCCACGTGAAGAACTTCGACAGGTTGATCTTCAGCGCGCCCCGGTAGAACAGCCAGCCCAGGACGATCGCCGTCCCGATGCCCAGCAGCACACCGATCAGCGGCGCCGACGAGCCCTCGCCGCTGGCCCGCACCGACGCCCACACGAACAGCGCCGTCTCCAGGCCCTCGCGGCCCACCGCCAGGAAGGCGGTCGCGACGAGCGCGCCGGTGCCCATGGCGAGCGCGGCGTCGAGCTTGCCCTGGAGCTCGCTCTTCAGGTGCCGGGCGGTCTTCTTCATCCAGAAGACCATCCACGTCACCAGGCCGACCGAGATCACCGACAGGCTGCCGCCGAGCAGCTCCTGCGCCTCGAAGGTCAGCTCCTGCGTGCCGAAGGTCAGCAGCGCGCCGAAGGCCAGGGAGATCGTGCAGGCGATGCCGATGCCGAGCCACACGGGCCGCAGCGCCGCCCGGTTCCCGGTCTTGACCAGGTAGGCGACCAGGATGCAGACGACCAGGCTCGCTTCGAGGCCCTCGCGCAGGCCGATCAGATAGTTGCCGAACACGGCGTTTCCTCTCCGGAAGGGACCACGCGACTACGCGAACAGCGTCCGGCCCCACCAGTCGTCCTTGTCGCGGACGCCCGGCGGGACGGCGAAGACGGCCGAGCCCACGTGCTGGATGTACTCGTTCAGCGCGTCGTTCTTCGACAGCTGGCGCTGGATCGCGACGAAGCCCTTGCGGACGTCGCGCTGGTAGGCGAGGAAGAACAGGCCCGCGTCGAGGCGGCCCAGTCCGTCCGTGCCGTCGGTGAAGGAGTAGCCGCGGCGCAGGATGGTGGCGCCGTTGTTGCTGTCGGGGTGCGCGAGGCGCACGTGCGCCTCGGGCTTCATCGCCTTCAGGAACGGCTCGTCGTGTTCCTTGGACTTGCCGACCGGTGCGCCCTCGCCCTTGTCGCGGCCGAAGACGTCCTCCTGCTCCTGGAGGGAGGTGCGGTCCCAGTTCTCGATGTGCATCCGGATGCGCCGGGCGACCAGGTAGGAGCCGCCGGTCAGCCAGTCGCTGCCGTCGCCCGGGCCGACCCACACGTGCTTGTCGAGGGCGGCGGTGTCGGTTCCGGAGATGTTCCGGGTGCCGTCCTTGAAGCCCATCATGTTGCGCGGGGTCTGCTCGTCGGGCGTGGTCGAGGAGGTCTTGCCGAAGCCGAGCTGCGACCAGCGGACCGCGACCGTGCCGAAGCCGATGCGGGCCAGCTGGCGGATGGCGTGGACGGCGACCTGCGGGTCGTCGGCGCAGGCCTGGACGCACAGGTCGCCGCCGGAGCGGGCCTGGTCCAGGTTGTCGTGGGGGAAGGCCTCCAGGTCCACCAGGGCCTCGGGGCGCTTGCCCTCCAGGCCGAAGCGGTCCTTGGCGAACAGGCCCGGGCCGAAGCCGAAGGTCAGGGTCAGGCGGGAGGGCTTGAGGCCCAGGGCCTCGCCGGTGTCGGTCGGCGGGGCCTCGGGGGTGCCCTCGAACACGTCGCCGACCGGCAGGCCGGCCGTCATCAGCCGGGCGGCGGCCGTCCAGTTCTTGAGGAGCTTGACGAGCTCCTCGCGGTCCTTCGTCTTCACGTCGAAGGCCGCGAAGTGCAGCCGGTCCTGGACGGCGCTGGCGATGCCCGCCTGGTGCTCGCCGTGGAAGGGCACGGCCGCGCCGGCGGAGGCCGCCGGCGCGATGTCCGCCCCGCCGTTGAACGCTGCCACGGCACCGCCGGCCGCGGCGGCGCCGAGCGCGAGCCCGGCCCCGCCCCAGCCGAGCACGGAACGGCGCGAGGGAGCTGCCCCGGGCTCGGCGGACTCCTGGGCGGACTCCTGGGCCTCGGACACCTTCGGCTCCTGGGCGTCGGTCATGGTGGTATCTCCCGCTCTGCCTGGCTGTGGACTACTTGGCGACCGCGGCGGCCAGCTTCGAGAGCGGCTCGCCCAGGGCGTTGACGGCGTCCGAGAGCTCCTTGCGCTCGGCCTCCCCGACCTTGTCGTACGAGGTGAACTCGTAGCCGTTCTTGTCGGCCCGGTACTTGTCCAGGAGGGTGTTCAGCGCGGCGAACTGCGTGTCCAGCTGCTTGCCGAGCTCCGGCTCGTTCTTCGCGGTGACGGCCTTGAGGAGCTCGTAGGACTTCTCGGCGCCCTCGACGTTGGCCTTGAAGTCGACCAGGTCGGTGTGGCTGTAGCGCTCCTCCTCACCGGTGATCTTGTTGCGGGCGACCTCGTCGAGGAGCTCCTTGGCACCGTTGGCCATGGAGGTGGGGGTGATCTCCGCCTCGCCGACCTTCTTCTGCCAGGCGGTGAGGTCGGTGATCAGGGTGTCGGCGAGCTTCTTGTCGTTGTCGTCGATCTTGTTGTCCTGGAAGAGGGACTTCTCCAGGCGGTGCCAGCCGGTCCAGTCCTTCGCCGGGTCCTGGCCCGCCTCCAGGCCGTCCTCGCGGACGTCGACCTTCGGGTCGATGTCGCCGAAGGACTCGGCGACCGGCTCCGTGCGCTCCCAGCCCAGGCGGGAGGGGGCGTAGGCCTTCTTCGCGGCCTCCAGGTCGCCGGCCTTGACGGCGTCGGCGAAGGCCTGCGCCTTCGGCATGGTCTCGTCGGCCTGCTCCTGGACGTACTTGCGGTACGCGGCCACGGCGGCGTCCAGCTCGGGGCTGCGCTTCTCGGCGGCGCCCTTGCCGGTGGCCTTGACCTTGGTGCGGATGCCGTCGCCCTTCATGCCGGGCTTGCAGGTGAAGAGGTAGTCACCGGCCTTGATCTCGGCGGTGATGGTGGCCTTGGTGCCGGGGCCGATGTTCTCGCGCTCGGCGACGATGCGGTCGTCCGGGAAGAGCACGTACAGCTCGGTGACCTTGGAGCCCTTGTTCTCGACCTCGATGGAGACCTTGCCGGCCGGGAAGTCGGTCGTGGAGACCTCGCAGGCGCTGTCGGTCGCGTTCACGTGGATCACGTCCGAGCCGCCCTTGTCGCTCTTCTCCGCGCAGCCCGTGACGGCGGTGAGCGCGGCGACGGCTGCCGCCGCGGTGAGGACGGTGAGACGGGCGGGGCGCATGGGGGCTCCTGGCGAGGGTGGAGGCGTGGGGCGGCCTTGGTGAGGCGGACCTAACTTAACCGAGGCTTACCTGACCGATACCCACTCGTCCAGTGATTCAGCTCTCACCTTCCGGCCCCGGACACGGACCCGTCACGGCCCCTCCATGACCGGCTCAAGCGAAGGTCAAGCGCGGGTCAAGTCCCCGTCCGCATTCCGTGCGGGACCGGGGTTACCGTCCGGTTTCGCCCCGGTCGGGAGGTGTGGGGGGAGCGCCGGGGGCGCACCGGTGCGCGGGCGCGGGAGCGCCTCCGCCGGCTGCCGGTGGACCCGGCCGAGCGGCCCGTCCCCGAGGGTCGTCCCCGAAGACCGCCCCGAAGGCCGCCCCGAAGGCCGTCCCCGAAGAGCCCGGCCGCCGCCGGGGCGGGGCGGGCGCGCAGGGCTGAAGCCCGGTGCGCCCGTGCTTGAATGCCGCTGTGAACGATCTCGACGTGATCAAGGTGTTCTGCTCGGGCGACGGGCGGCACGGCAACCTGCTCGGCGTCGTCCGCGACGGCCGCACCGTCCCGGACGACGCGGACCGCCAGGCCCTCGCCGCCGAACTCGGCTACAGCGAGACGGTGTTCGTCGACGACCCCGAGCGCGGGGTCGTCGACATCCGCACCCCCGGCACGCGCCTGTCCTTCGCCGGGCACCCGCTGGTCGGACTCGCCTGGCTGCTCGACATCGAGGAGCTCCAGCCGCCCGTCGGATCCGTGTGGGCCCGGGGCGACGGGGAGTTCACCTGGATCACGGCCCGCCCCGAGTGGGTCACCGGCAAGCACACCCGGCAGTACGCCAGCGCCGCCGAGGTCGACGCCCTGCCCGCCCCGCCGCCCGGCGAGGGCTGGCTCTACGCCTGGGCCTGGGAGGACGAGCCCGCCGGCCGGATCCGAGCCCGGGGCTTCCCGCGCCGCCCCGACGGGGCCGTCGCCGAGGACGAGGCCACCGGCTCGGCGGCGATCCTCCTCACCGCCGAGCTGAACCGCGCCCTGAACATCACCCAGGGCGCCGGCTCCCAGCTCCTGACGGCCCCGGCCCCGGACGGCACGGTGGAACTCGGCGGCCGCGTCCGCTTCGCGTCCTGACGGACGGGCCGGTCAGGCGCTGATCCGGAACTCCTCCCCGAGCTCCCGGAACACGGCCCCGTTGAAGTCGAAGGCCCGCTTGCACTCGTCGACGATCCGCCGCTTCTCCAGGTCGTCGGCGGCGATCGAGTCGAGCAGCTCCCGGTACCCCCGCTTGAACGCCGCCGGATTGGCGATGTCCGCGAAGACGTAGAACCGCACCCCGTCGCCCTTGCGCTCGAAGCCCCAGGTCCGCTCCGCCTTGTCCCGGATGATCTGCCCGCCGGAGAGGTCGCCCAGGTAGCGGGTGTAGTGGTGGGCGACGTACCCGCCCGGCCAGCTCTCCGCGCAGTGCGCCACGCGGGCCGCGTACGCCCGCGTCGCGGGCAGCGCCGTCACCGCCTCCCGCCAGCCGGGCCCGAGCAGGTGCGCCAGGTCCCGCTCGATCTCGGCCACGCGCATCAGCTCCGGCCTTATGAACGGGCCCGCCACCGGGTCCTCCCGGAGCGCGTCGGCCGCGTCCTCCAGCGCCCGGTACACGAACCACAGCTGCTCGGTGTAGCGGGTGTAGGCCTCCACGCCGAGCCGCCCGCCGAGCAGGTCGCTCATGAAGGTGGAGGTCTCGGCTTCGGTGTGCTGCTCGTGCGAGGCGACACGGATGACCGTGGAGAAGGCGTCCAAAACGGACCTCCGGAGAAGAGGAATCGGGCGCGGCGACACAGCCGCCACGCCCGATCCTCCTGCTTAGGCATACCTAAGTCAATGTGTTCCCGACGCGTTGTCGGTAAAAAATCCCCACGGCCGGGGCCGCTACGGCAGGGTGAGGACCTCCGCCCCCGTCTCCGTCACCACCAGCGTGTGCTCGAACTGCGCCGTCCGCTTGCGGTCCTTGGTGACGACCGTCCAGCCGTCGTCCCACATGTCGTACTCGTGCGTGCCCAGCGTCAGCATCGGCTCGATCGTGAACGTCATGCCCGGCTCGATGACGGTCGTCGCGTGCGGGCTGTCGTAGTGCGGGATGATCAGGCCGGAGTGGAAGGACGAGTTGATGCCGTGCCCGGTGAAGTCCCGGACCACGCCGTAGCCGAACCGCTTCGCGTACGACTCGATGACCCGGCCGATGACGTTGATCTGGCGGCCCGGCTTGACCGCCTTGATCGCCCGGTTCAGGGACTCCCGGGTCCGCTCCACCAGCAGCCGCGACTCCTCGTCCACCTCGCCGCACAGGTAGGTGGCGTTGTTGTCGCCGTGCACGCCCCCGATGTACGCGGTCACGTCGAGGTTGACGATGTCGCCGTCGCGCAGCACCGTCGAGTCGGGGATGCCGTGGCAGATGACCTCGTTGAGCGAGGAGCACAGCGACTTGGGGAAGCCCCGGTAGCCGAGCGTCGAAGGGTAGGCGCCGTGGTCGCACATGTACTCGTGCGCGACCCGGTCCAGCTCGTCCGTGGTCACCCCCGGCGCGATGTGCTTGGCGGCCTCCTCCATCGCCCGCGCGGCGATGCGGCCGGCGACGCGCATGGCCTCGATGGTCTCGGCGGACTGCACCTCGGGGCCGGAGTACGGCTTGGGGCCGGGCTTGCCCACGTACTCGGGCCGGCGGATGTTTCCGGGAACGGAACGGGCGGGAGAGAGCTCGCCTGGTACGAGCAGCGACTGGCCAGACATGCAGGCGAGTGTATCCAGCGGGCATGGGGCAGCATGGCGCTGTAGACGAGGACCGAGAGGAGCCGGGAGACGATGGCCCTGTTCAAGAAGCGTCAGGTGGGCAAACCGGGCGAATGGTACTACTGCCTGGTCCACCACAAGGTCGAGGAGGGCCCCGAGTGCCCCGCCAAGGACCGCTTCGGCCCGTACACGACCCCCGAGGAGGCCGCGCACGCCATGGAGACGGCCCAGGAGCGCAACCTCGAATGGCAGAACGACCCCAAGTGGAACGACAAGACCCGCGAGGGGCAGGAGGAGGAAGGGGACGGCACCGGCACCACGGCCCCCTGACGCCCTCCCCCTACCAGCGGCTGGGCGGCGGCGCGGCCAGCTGATCGGCCAGCCGCGCCAGCCGGTCCCGCAGCCGGAGCCGGCCCGTGCCCCGCCGCACCGGGAGCCCGTTCTCCCCGGCCGCGGCCCCGACCAGGTGCTGCACGGTGTCCAGGTCCAGGGCGCAGTCCTCGGCCGGCACCGACAGCGCGTCGTGCGCGAGGGCTCCCAGGTCCGCGTCCCCGCCGTCCAGGGACAGTACGGTCGCCCCCGCCCGCCGGGCGTCGTGGACCCGCTCCAGCAGCCCCTCGCCCGGCGGCCCCGGGGCCACCACCAGCAGGGTGTGCCCCCGCCGGGCCGCCTCCAGCCGGCCCAGCCCGACCGCCAGGTGCGGCGGCGCGTCCGGCAGCACGCGGTGGCGGACCAGCGTCGGCGCCAGCTCCGCCCGGCCGGACCAGGCGGCCTCGTCCACCAGGTGCGCCGCCAGGTGCCAGGGCTCGTACCGCTCCGTCCCCACCAGCAGCAGGCCCCCGCCGGCCGGCGTCACCGCCCGCCGCAGCGACCCGGCGAACCTCCGCGCCTCTCCCGGCCACGGCGTCCCCGCCAGCACCTCGCGCAACAGGGCCACCCTCACGGCATCCATGGCGCGCATCCTGCCCGACCCGGCGCGCCGCGGCAGGCGCTTCCGCACCTCTCCACCCCTTCGGCCCCGGCCTACCCGGCAGTACGCTCGCCCCCATGACTTCCTCAGACAGCACGCAGAAGCCGCCGGCCAAGGACCCCTGGGACCTCCCCGACGTCTCCGGCCTGGTCGT
Organism: Streptomyces sp. NPDC089915; assembly: GCF_040684675.1. NCBI lineage: Bacteria > Bacillati > Actinomycetota > Actinomycetes > Kitasatosporales > Streptomycetaceae > Streptomyces > Streptomyces sp. NPDC089915. The sequence goes on from NZ_JBFBGN010000010.1 coordinate 13,040, forward strand.
CGGCGTCCTCGGCGGCACCGGTGACCAGGGCCGCGGCCTCGCCTACCGGCTCGCCCGGGCGGGCCAGAAGGTGATCATCGGTTCCCGCGCCGCCGACCGTGCCGAGACCGCCGCCCGCGAGCTGGGCCTCGGCGTCGAGGGCGCGGACAACGCCGAATGCGCCCGCCGCAGCGACATCGTGATCATCGCCGTGCCCTGGGAGGGCCACGCCAAGACCCTGGAGGCCCTGCGCGAGGACCTCGCCGGCAAGCTCGTCGTGGACTGCGTCAACCCGCTGGGCTTCGACAAGCAGGGCGCCTACGCCCTCCGGGTCGAGGAGGGCAGCGCCGCCCAGCAGGCCGCCGCCCTGCTCCCGGACTCCCGGGTCACCGCCGCCTTCCACCACCTCTCCGCGGTCCTCCTCCAGGACACCTCGGTCGAGGAGATCGACACCGACGTCATGGTCCTCGGCGAATCCCGCGCCGACACCGACCTGGTCCAGGCCCTCGCGGCCCGCATCCCCGGCATGCGCGGCGTCTTCTCGGGCCGGCTGCGGAACGCCCACCAGGTGGAGGCGATGGTCGCCAACCTCATCTCGGTGAACCGCCGCTACAAGGCCCACGCGGGCGTCCGCCTCACGGACGTCTGAGCCGCGTCCGAGCCCCGCACCCCGGGTCCCCGTGCCGTGCACGCGGGGCCCGGGCGGGGATGGGGGACACTGGAGGGGCTCGACCCCGTTCCGTGTCGCCGAGGAGCTGTTCCGGATGCCCCGCCTTGCCGTGTTCGCCGTTGTCGTCTGCGTCCTTGCCGTGGCCGCCGCCGTGGTCGCCTTCGTGGAGGGCAGCTTCCTCGGGATCGTGTGGGTGCTGCTGGCCGGCGTGACGTCCAACATGGCCTGGTTCTACCTGCGCAAGGCCAAGGCCGAGAAGCGGCGCCGGGCCGCCGCCTAGGCCGTCCGGCGGTCCGGCCCGTCGGTCAGTCGGTCAGCCGGCCGGGACGGCGCAGAAGCCGTCCTGGTCGGTCCAGAAGCGGTACAGGTCGCGGCCGCAGTAGGTCTCCAGGTCCGAGACGCCGAGCCCGCGCAGGACGGCCCGCACCGCGTCGAAGAAGACCGCGTTCACCTCCGGGATCCACAGCAGCGCGAACACCCCGATCAGCGCGAACGGCGCCAGCGGCGCGAGTTCGCGGCGGGCGCGGTGGGACAGCCAGGGCTCGATGACCCCGTAGCCGTCCAGGCCCGGGACCGGCAGGAAGTTCAGGATCGCCGCCGAGACCTGGAGCAGCGCCAGGAACGCCAGCGCGAAGCGGAAGGCCGGCGGCACCCCGTCCAGGGCGTCCAGCCAGAACGGCGCGGTGCAGACGACGGCGAAGGCCACGTTCGTCAGCGGGCCCGCCGCCGAGACCAGGCTGTGCCGCCAGCGGCCCCGGATCCGGTCCCGCTCGATGTATACGGCCCCGCCGGGCAGGCCCAGCCCGCCCAGGATCACGAAGACCACCGGCAGCACGATGCTCATCAGCGCGTGCGTGTACTTCAGCGGGTTCAGGGTGAGGTAGCCCTTGGCGCCCACGGTGATGTCACCGCCGTGAAGGGCGGTACGGGCGTGCGCGTACTCGTGCAGGCACAGCGACACCACCCACGCCGAGGTGACGAAGAGGAACACGGCCAGCCCCGCGCTCGTCGCGTACCCCGTCCACACCGCCCAGCCGGTGACCGCCATGACGGCGACGATGCCGAGGAAAACGGAACTGATGCGGCGCTCGCCGCGGCTGCCCTGGTGAACCATGCCGCGAAACCTATCCCGGCCTCGCGGCCCGCGGGGCCCCGGGGGCCGGGGACAATGGGCCGGTGCGTTACGCGATTCTCGGCACCGCCCAGGCCATCCGCGACGACGGGACCCCCGTCGCCGTCGGCGGAGCGCGCCTGCGCGCGCTCCTGACCGCGCTCGCGCTGCGGCCCGGCCGGACCGTGTCCGCCGGACTGCTGGTCGCCGAGGTGTGGGACGCCGACCCGCCGGGCGACGCCGTAGCCGCCCTCCAGGCGCTGGTGGCCCGGCTGCGGCGGGCCCTGGGCCACGGGGCCGTGCGGTCCGCCGAGGGCGGCTACCAGCTGGAGGCGCGGCGGGAGGACGTCGACCTGTACCGCTTCGAAGGGCTCGTGCGCTCCGCCGCGGCCGCCCCGGAGCCCGCCCGGGCGGCGGCCCTGTACGACGAGGCGCTCGCCCTGTGGCGGGGGCCCGCGCTGGCCTCCCTCCCCGACCCGGCGGCCGAGTCCGCGCGCTGGGAGGCCGTACGGATGGACGCGCGGCGGGGCCGGCTGGGCGCGGCGCTGGCGCTGGGCGAGGCGGAACAGGCCCTGCCGGAGCTGACCGAACTGTGCGCCCGGCACCCCCTGGACGAGTCCCTGCAGAGCCTGCGCATCCGGGCCCTGAGCGCCGCGGGCCGCCCCGCGGAGGCCCTGGCCGCCTACGAGACCGTCCGGCGCGAGCTCGCCGCCCGCCTGGGCACCGACCCGGGCCCGTCCCTGCGCACCCTCCACACGGAACTCCTCACGGGCACCACCCCACCGGCCCCGCACCGAGCCGCCGCACCCGGGACGGCCCCGCACCCCACAGCACCCGCGGCCTGGGCCGCACCCGCCCACCCGGCCCCGGCCCCCACGGCGTGGCCGGATCCCCAGGCCCCGGCCCCCGCCGCCCCGCACCCCGGCGCGGCCGGTCGGGGCTTCGGCGCCGCCGCGGCCGGCACCGACCTGGCCGGCTCCGCCGGTCCGGCCCGGCCCGGGGCCCAGGCTCCGGCGGCCCCCGCCGCCCCCGCGCCCGGGAACCTGCGGGCGCGGCTGACCACCTTCGTCGGGCGGGAGGAGGACATCCGGGTCATCCGGGGCGACCTCTCCCGGGCCCGGCTCGTCACGCTGCTCGGGCCCGGCGGGGCCGGGAAGACGCGGCTGTCGCAGGAGACCGCCGAGGCGCACGCCGCCGGGGAGTGGCCCGACGGGGTGTGGCTCGTCGAGCTGGCGCCCGTGGACGATCCGGAGGACGTCGCCGAGGCCGCCCTCGCCGCCGTCGGCGCCCGCGAGACCAAGCTGCGCGGCGCCGCCGCCGAGGAACTGCGCGCCCTCACCGACCGCACCGGCGACCGGCCCCTGGACCGCCTCGCCGAGCACTGCTCCCGCCGCCGGCTCCTGCTGCTCCTGGACAACTGCGAGCACGTGATCGGCGCCGCCGCCGAACTCGCCGAGCGGATCCTCACGGACTGCCCCGGCGTACGGATCCTCGCCACCAGCCGGGAGCCCCTCGGCGTGCCCGGAGAGCACCTGCGCCCCGTCGAACCCCTGCCCGACCCCGTCGCCCTGCGGCTCCTCGGCGACCGGGGGGCCGCCGCCCGGCCCGGGTTCCGGGTCGCCGACGACCCGGAGGCGGCCGCCGAGATCTGCCGCCGCCTGGACGGGCTGCCGCTCGCCATCGAACTGGCCGCCGCCCGGCTGCGGCTGCTGACCCCCCGCCAGATCGCCGACCGGCTCGACGACCGCTTCCGGCTGCTCACCGGCGGCGCCCGCACCGTACTGCCCCGCCAGCAGACCCTGCGCGCCGTCGTCGACTGGTCCTGGGACCTCCTCGACGAGCCCGAACGGGCCGTCCTGCGCCGGCTGTCCGTCTTCGCCGGCGGCTGCGACCTGGAGGCCGCCGAGGCCGTCTGCGCGGACGGCGGCGGGCTCGACGTCGCCGACGCCATGGCCGCCCTGGTCGACAAGTCCCTCGTCGTCGCCGCCCCCGGCCCGGCCGGCGACATGCGCTACCGGCTCCTGGAGACCGTCGGCGAGTACGCCGCCGAGCGGCTGGGGGAGGCCGACCGCGAGGAGACCGAGCAGCGCCACCTCGTCCACTACCGCGAACTCGCCCGCACCACCGAGCCCCTGCTGCGCGGCCACGGCCAGCGCGCCGCCGCCGACCGCCTCGCCACCGAGTACGAGAACCTCCGCACCGCCCTGCGCCGGGCCCTCGCCGTCCGCGACGCCGGCGAGGTGCTGTGCCTCGTCCACGCCCTCGCCTGGTACTGGCACATGCAGGACCTGCGCGCCGAGATCCGGCACTGGACCGAAGCCGCCGCCGCGCTCGGCCCCGACCCCTTCGCCCCGCCCCACGTCCCCGCCGGGCCCGTCCACGAGCGGCTCCTCGACTCGCCCCCGCCCTACTCCGGCGAGGCCCTCGCCGAGGCCTGGCGCGCCCTGCACCTGGTGCGCCTGTCCTCCCGCGACCACACGTCCGCCCGATGGGACAGCCCCGAGGCCCGCGCCGAGGTGGAGGGCGTCCTCGCCACCTACCGGCCCGGCCTCCCGCAGACCTGCCGGACCCCCGGCTCCCTGTGGATCTACGCCGTCATGATCGCGGGCGAGGCCGGGCTGCTGAAGCGGGTCGTCGACGAGACCGTCACCGCCGCCCGCACCCTCGGCTACCGCTGGGAGCTCGCCTCCGCCCTCCAGCTGCGGGCCAACATCCTCGCCAACCGCGCCGACTGGGCCGGCGACGCCTCCCGCGACGCCGACGAGAGCCTCGCCCTCTTCCGCGAGCTCGGCGACGACTGGGGCTGCGCCGAGGCGCTGTCCGCGCGCGCCGAGTCCCGGGAGAAGAGCGGCGCGTACGGCCTCGCCGTCCAGGACTACCTCGAAGCCATCGGATACGCCGAACGGCTCGGCGCCCGCGCCCAGGTGACGGTGCTGCGCGTGCGGATGGCCGGCTCGCTCATCGAGAGCGGCAGGCTGGCGGAGGCCGAGGAGATCCTCGGCGGGATCACCGCCACCGAGCAGCGGTTCGGCAACGAGGCCATGCCCGCCGCCCGCATGTTCTACGCGGGGCTCCTCGGCCGCACCGGCCGGATCCCCGAGGCCCGCGCCCAGATCGACGTCCTGCGCGAGGAGTTCGCCCTCGGCGCGTTCGCCGTCTTCGACGTGTTCCTGCACGCCACCACGGCCTGGCTGGACAACGAGGAGGGCAAGTACGAGGACGCCCTGGACCGGATCCGCGACGCCCAGGCCGCCATGCGCCACCCGCTCGCGACGATGGTCGCCCCGCAGCTGCCCGCCGTGTTCCTGGTGACGGCCGCCGTCTCCCTCGCCTCGGCCGGCGGCCCGGAGCGGGCGTACGACGCGGCGCGCCTCGTCGGCGCCTACCGCGCCCACCTGCCGCCCCGGCACGTCCCGGTCAGCACGGAACGCGAGGACGCCGCCCGCGCCGAGGAGCTGGCGCGGGCGGCGCTCGGGGACGAGGCGTACGAGTCCGCGCACGCCGAAGGCGGCGGCCTCACGATGGAGGAGGCCGCCGCCCTCTACTGACCCGCCCCCGTGCGGGGTCCGGTCCGGGACGCGATCCGGAACGGACCGGCCGTCCGGGTCAGGTCTTCTGGCGGAACTTGCGCACCGCGAGCGGCATGGCGACCGCGGTGATCGCGACCGACCAGGCCAGGGTGATCCACACCGAGTGGCCCAGCGCCGTGCCGTTGATCAGGCCGCGCGCCGCGTCAGCCAGGTTCGACAGCGGGTTGTAGTCCGTGAAGGCCTGGAGCCAGCCCGGCATGGTCGTCGGCGGGGCGAAGATCGAACTGCCGAACTGCAGCGGCATCAGGACCAGCATCGCCATGCCCTGGACGGCCTGCGCGGTCTTCATCGTCAGACCCAGCAGGATGAAGATCCACATCAGGGAGGCGCCGAAGACGGCCGACAGTCCGATGGCCAGGAACAGGTCCACGACCGACTGGACCGACAGGCCCAGCATGAAGCCCACGGTCAGCAGGATCGCGATGGCGACCATCATCCGGCCGAGCTCGACCACGATCTTCGCGATGAGCACCGAGGACCGGGCGATCGGCATGGACCGGAACCGGTCCATCACGCCCTTCTTGAAGTCGTCGTTGACTCCGGTGCCGACGCCCATGGCGATGTTCATGCCCATCATCGCCATCAGGCCCGGGACCACGTAGTTGACGTACTGCTCCTGCTGGCCCTTGCCGGAGATCGCGCCGCCGAAGACGAACACGAACAGCAGCGTGAAGATGATCGGCATGAACACGGCGTCGAACATCGACTCCGGGTCCTGCTTGATCTGCAGGGCGTTGCGGCGCACCAGGGCGCCGATGTGGCGCAGGTTGCCGCGCAGGCCGATCCGGCCGTCCTCGGCCCGGGCCGCCACGGCCGCCGGGGCGGCCGCGGGCTTGGTGGTGGTGACGGTGCTCATACCGCGACCTCCTCGGTCTTCTCGGTGGGAACGGAGTCCTCGGACGGGGACGGCCGCTGTCCGGTGATGGACAGGAACACCTCGTCGAGGCTGGGCAGGTAGGTGCCGAGGTCGGCGATCGCGTACCCGCGGCCGGCCAGCAGGCCGACGACGGCGGTCAGCTGCTCGTCGCTGAGGATCGGGACCAGCAGCACGCCCTCGTCCGGCACGGCCTGGGCGCCGGCCACCCCGTCCAGACCGGCCTCGGACAGGGCGCGGGCCATGTCCGGAAGGTCGGCGGAGGCCACCGGGCGGATCCGCAGGGTGCGGCCGCCGACGCGCGCCTTCAGCTCGTCGACCTTGCCGTTGGCGATGACCTTGCCGCGGTCGATGACCGTCAGCTCGCTCGCCAGCTGCTCGGCCTCCTCCATGTACTGGGTGGTGAGCAGGACGGTGGCCCCCTCGGCGACCATCCGCTGCACCTCGTCCCACACCTCGTTGCGGGTGCGGGGGTCCAGACCGGTGGTGGGCTCGTCCAGGTAGAGGACGGCCGGGCGGCCGATCATCGAGGCGGCCAGGTCGAGCCGGCGGCGCATGCCGCCGGAGTAGTGCATGGCGGCCTTCTTCGAGGCCTCCGTCAGCGAGAACCGCTCCAGCAGCTCGTCGGCCCGGGACCGGGCCTCCTTGCGGGACAGGTCCAGCAGCCGGCCGATCATGTAGAGGTTCTCCCAGCCGGAGAGCTTCTCGTCGACCGAGGCGTACTGGCCGGTCAGGCCTATGGTGCGGCGCAGCTGCCGCGGCTGGCGGACCACGTCGTAGCCCGCGACCGTCGCCGTGCCCGCGTCGGGCACGATCAGGGTGGACAGGCAGCGCACCAGGGTGGTCTTGCCCGCGCCGTTCGGACCGAGGACACCGAGCACGGTGCCCTCGCGGACGAAGAGGTCGACCCCGTCCAGGGCCTTCGTCTCGCCGTAGTGCTTCACCAGCCCCCGCACTTCGACGGCGTGGGAGTTCTTGTCGTTTCGCGTCATGTCCACCATGGGACCAGCCGCCACTGACAAAGCTCCGACAGCCGGCCGACAGCGGACCGACGGCCCGCCGACATCCCGGAGGAGGGGCGTCGGCGGGCCGTCCGCGAACCGCTAGTGGAAGGCGTGCTCCGGCTGCGGGAACGTTCCGCCGACCACGTCCTCGGCGAAGGCCTTCGCCGCGTCACCCATGGTCGCGCGCAGGTTCGCGTACTGCTTCACGAACCGGGGCATCTTCCCGCCGGTCAGGCCCATCATGTCCGTCCACACCAGCACCTGCGCGTCGCACTCCGCGCCCGCCCCGATACCGACGGTCGGGATGTGCAGGGACCGGGTGACCTCGGCGGCCAGCTCGGCCGGGACCAGCTCCAGCACCACCGCGAAGGCGCCCGCGTCCTGCGCGGCCTTCGCGTCGCGCAGCAGCCGGTGCGCGGCCTCGTCGCCCCGGCCCTGCACGCGGTAGCCCATGGCGTTCACGGACTGCGGGGTCAGGCCCAGGTGGGACATGACCGGGATGCCGGACTGCACGATCAGCTCGGTCTGGGCCAGCGAGCGCTCGCCGCCCTCCAGCTTGACCGCGCCGACCCCGGCCTCCTTCACCAGCCGGGTCGCGCTGCGCAGCGCCTGCACGGCGCCTTCCTGGTACGAGCCGAACGGCAGGTCGCCGACGACCAGGGCCCGGCTGGTGCCCCGTACGACGGCCGCCGACAGCAGGGTCATCTCGTCCATCGTCACGGGGACGGTGGTCTCGTAGCCGAGGTGACAGTTGCCCATCGAGTCGCCGACGAGGACGACCGGGATGCCGGCCTCGTCGAACACGGACGCCGTCATGGCGTCGTAGGCGGTGAGCATGGGCCACTTCTCGCCGCGCTCCTTGGCGAGGGTGAGGTCGCGGACGGTGATCCGCCGGGTGCCCGTGCCTCCGTACAGGGTGGTGGAGGCGGCTTCGCGGGCAGGCGAAACGGCATGCGTCATTGCAACTGCTCCTTGTGTCATCTCGAGGCGCCCTCACGGCGTCCCCGGACTCACCCACCATGGTGGCACCCGTCCGGCCGTGGACGGAAGTGGCGCAGCGGTGGCGTACTGACCGGTCCGTCACACTCCTGGCCCGCCTCCAGGCGCGCCGGAGCCAATGTGCGCGTTTCGTGACAACCGGAACCCCGTCCGCACGGCCGTTCGTCCTCCCGGTTGTACGGCCGCGAGGTCGGCACGGAAGGCTCCGAACATCGCCTAGGGTCAAGGGGCGGGGACGGAGCGCAAGCACGGCAGCGAGGACATGGCATGGCACAGGCGTACATGACGGAGACGGGGAACGGCGGCTCCGAGCCCGGGCCCTCCCGATCCGGTCTGGGACGCCGATGGGCCGCGCTGCGCCGCAAACTGGACGAGCTGCGGCGCGATCCGGGCATCTGGAAGCGGGGCCTCGTCACGGCGGCGTTCGCGCTGCTGATCTCCGGGATCATGGTCTTCCACGCCGAGCTGCCCAACGACGTCGGCAACCTCGGCAGCCTCACCGAGACCTTCCTGCCCTGGCTGGGCGTGTTCGTGCCGGTCCTGCTGGTCATCGCGGTGGTCCGCAGGTCCGCCACCGCCCTGCTCGCGATACTGCTGACGGCCGCGGTCTGGGTGAACCTCTTCGGCGGCCTGGTCACCGACAAGTCGGGCCCCGGCGGCAACCTGATGGTCGCCACCCACAACGTCGACGCCGACAACCCCGACCCGCGCGGCACGGCCCAGTCGGTCGCCAGGTCCGGCGCCGACATCCTGGCCCTCACCGAGCTCAAGGCGAGCGCCGTCCCGGTCTACGAGGAGGCCCTCAAGGGCACGTACAAGTACCACGCCGTCGAGGGCACGGTCGGCGTGTGGAGCAAGTACCCGCTGACCTCCAGCAAGCCCGTGGACATCCGGCTCGGCTGGACCCGGGCCATGCGCACCACCGTCGCCGGCCCCTTCGGCGAGATGGGCGTCTACGTCGCCCACCTGCCGTCCGTGCGCGTCAAGCTCAACGCCGGCTTCACCGCCAACCAGCGCGACAACAGCGCGGACGCGCTGGGCGCGGCCCTCGCCGCCGAACCGCTGAAGAACGTCGTCCTGCTCGGCGACCTCAACGGCACGATGAACGACCGCTCCCTGTCCGAGGTCACCTCGCAGATGCGCTCCACCCAGGGCGCGGCCGGCAACGGCTTCGGCTTCAGCTGGCCCGCCCAGTTCCCGATGGCCCGCATCGACCAGATCATGGTCCGCGGGGTGAAGCCGGAGGCCTCCTGGACCCTGCCGCGCACGGGCAGCGACCACCTCCCGGTCGCGGCGCGGCTCACCGTCCGCAAGTAGCGCCGGGCACGCGGAAGGGGCCCCGCCGGTGCGGCGGGGCCCCTTCCGTACGTCTACGGCCGCTCGCGACGCCTACGGCCGCTCGCGCCAGCCGTTGGTGATCGGCAGCCGGCGGTCCTTCCCGAAGCCCTTCGCGGAGGTCTTCGTGCCCGGCGGGTACTGGCGGCGCTTGTACTCGGCGGTGTCGACCATCCGGATGGTCCGCGCCACCGTCTCCCGGTCGAAGCCGGCCGCCACGATCGCCTCCAGCCCCTGGTCGCGGTCCACGTACAGCTCCAGGACCGCGTCGAGGACGGGGTAGTCCGGCAGCGAGTCCGTGTCCACCTGCCCGGGGCGCAGCTCGGCGCTCGGCGGCTTCACGATCGAGTTCTCCGGGATCGGCGGGGTCTCGCCCCGCTCGGCGGCGGCCCGGTTGCGGTAGCGGGCGAGCCGGAAGACGTCCGTCTTGTAGACGTCCTTGATCGGCCCGTACGCGCCCACCGAGTCCCCGTAGAGGGTGGAGTAGCCCACCGCCAGCTCCGACTTGTTGCCCGGGGCCAGCACGATGTGCCCCTCCTGGTTGGACAGCGCCATCAGCAGCGTGCCGCGCAGCCGGGACTGGAGGTTCTCCTCGGCCAGACCGGTCAGGCCCAGCGCGGCCATGTAGGCGTCGAACATCGGCTCGATGGAGACCGTGCGGAGGTTCAGCCCGGTCCGCGCGGCCAGGTCGGCGGCGTCGCCCCGGGAGTGGTCCGAGGAGTACTTCGAGGGCATCGAGACGCCGTACACGTTCTGCGCGCCGATGGCGTCGCAGGCGAGCGCGGCGACGAGCGCGGAGTCGATGCCGCCGGAGAGCCCGATCAGGACGGAGCGGAACCCGTTCTTCTTCACGTACGCGCGCAGGCCCACGACCAGCGCGTCGTAGACCTCCTCGTCGTCGTCGAGGCGGTCGGCGTAGCCGCCGGTCACGACGGGCTCGTACGGCTCCAGCGGCTCCTCGGAGAGGACGACGCGGTCGATGCGCAGCCCGTCGTCCACGACCCCCTCGGGGGCGTCGGGCCGCGCGGCGGGCAGCTCCAGGTCCACCAGGACGCAGCCCTCGGAGAACTGCGGGGCCCGGACGATCACCTCGCCAGCGGCGTCCACGACGATGGAGTCCCCGTCGAAGACCAGCTCGTCCTGGCCGCCGATCATCGCCAGGTAGGCGAGGGTGCAGCCGGCCTCCTGGGCGCGCTTGCGCACCAGCTCCAGGCGCAGGTCGTCCTTGTTGCGCTCGTACGGGGAGGCGTTGACCGAGATCAGCAGCCCTGCCCCGGCGGCGCGGGTGGCCGGGACGCGCCCGCCCTCCTGCCAGAGGTCCTCGCAGATCGCGAGCGCCACGTCGACGCCGCGCACCCGGATCACCGGCTGGGTGTCGCCCGGCACGAAGTAGCGGAACTCGTCGAAGACCCCGTAGTTGGGGAGGTGGTGCTTGGCGAAGCGCAGCACCACCTCGCCGCGGTGCAGCACGGCGGCCGCGTTCTCCGGGGACCCGGCCGGGCGGCCGAGCCGCTCGGCGGCCCGGGCGGTGCGGTCGAGGTAGCCGACGACGACGGGCAGCTCGCCGAAGCCCTCGTCGGCCAGCCGCCGGGCGAGGTCCGTCAGCGCGGCGCGGGAGGCGTCGACGAAGGACCCGCGCAGGGCGAGGTCCTCGACGGGGTACCCGGTCAGCGCCATCTCGGGGAACGCCACGAGGTGGGCGCCCTGCTCGGCGGAGTGCCGGGTCCAGTGCACGATCGAGTCGGCGTTGGCGGCGATGTCGCCGACGTGCGAGTCGATCTGATTCAGCGCGAGGCGAAGTTGAGGCACGGGCCCAGTGTAATCGTCTTTCTGACGCGATGTCCTGGGCCCGGGCCGTTCCGCCGGTGCCGGACGCCCTATTCGACGGGTCCGGTGAACTTCGCCGATTCCATCAGGATCCCGGGGGACAGCTCGGCGCTGATGCTCTTCGTCCCCTCCGGGACCTCGAACGCGGCGACGCCGGTCGCGGACTGGCCGGGCTGGATCACGCCCTCGATCCGCTTCGGGGTGGCGCCGTCGAACACGAGCTTGCCGGCGCCGCCCTTGTCGTCCCGCACCGTCGGCATCGCGTAGATGACCTTGTGGGGCTTGTCGGAGTCGTTGGTGATGGTGAACGACACCTCCACCGCGTTGCCCACCTCGATCCAGTCGGACTTGGTGACGTACTTGCGCGGCGGCGCCAGGGTCACCTTGATGCCCTCGGGGAACGCCACCGTCCGGCCGAAGGGGACGGGGGTGCTGATGCCGGGGCCGGTGGGCGGCTTCGGGGCCCTGGGCGGGGGCGAGAAGGGCGGGAGGGAGGGCATGGGGGAGGGCTCCTCCTGCCAGTCCTCGGGGTCCTCGCCCCACTGGGGGTCGTTCAGCCGCTCGTGCGCGATGCGCTCGCGGGCCTTGTCGAGGACGGCGGAGGTCAGGAACCAGCCGCCGACGGAGGCGCCGAGGCCGGCGATGCCGAGGACGACGCCGGCGACGGACATCGCCCTGCGCCCGGCGCCGCGGCGGGCCCGGGCCATGGCGCCGATGGAGATCCCGAGCCCGGTGAGGGCGAGGCAGGTGCCGATCCAGAAGAGGAACGGGACGATCCCGAGCACGACGGAGAGCAGCCCGAGCACCAGCCCGGCGACGGCCAGCCCGTTGGTCCGGGGCGGCGGCACGGGGTAGTACCCCGGGTACCCGGGATGCGGGGGCGGCGGCCCCCAGGCCCCACCGGGCGGCACGAACGGGCCGGGGGCCCCGGGGGCGGGGTGCGCGAAGCCGCCGGGGGCGGCGGCGGGCGCGGCTGCGGGCGGGGCGAAGGGGCCGGGCGCGGCTGCGGGCGGCGGGGCGAACGGTCCGGGCGCGGCTGCGGGCGGCGGGGGCGCGGCGAAGGCCCCCGGGGCGGGCGTCGCCCACGGGTCGAACCCCTCGGCCCCCGGCACGGAGGCGCCCCGCGCCCCCTCCGGGGCCGACCACGCGGGTGCGGCGGCGGGGGGCGCGGCGGGCGCGGGCGGGGCTGCGGGTGCGGGTGTGTCGCCGGGGGCGGGCGGGGATGCCGGTGTCGGCGCGGGCGCGTCGCAGGGTGCGGGTGCGCCGGCGGTGCCCGCCTCCGGCACCGCCTTCTCGAACGACGGCCGCGCGGTCTCGGCGGCGGTGGCGTCCTGCGGCTCGGCTACCGCCGGGCCCTTCTCCAGCGATGCCCGGCCGGCAGACCGCTCCCCGCCGAGCGAGACGGCCTCGTCGTGCGGGAGCCGGACGGTTTCGGTGACGTCCGGTGCGGGGGCCGCGGGGGCCTTGTCGAAGGAGAGCCGGGCGGTCTCGGCTACGGGGTCCGTGGCGGGGGCTTCGCCCTGCGGGAGGCGGACGGTTTCGGTGACGTCGGCGGCCGGGGCCTCCGGCTTGTCGAGGGAGAGCCGGGCGGTCTCGGCGGCGGGGGCGTCGTCGTGCGGGAGCCGGACGGTCTCGGTGACGGCCGCTGCCGGGGTCTCGGCCGGGGCCGGTGTGGACTCCGCCCCCGCCTCGGGGGACTTCGTCGGGGCCGCGTCCTCGGGTATCGGCGTGTCCCCGTGGCCGGGTGACGGGCGGTCGGGCGGGGTCGGCGGCGTGCTCATACCTGGCGGCGTCCTCGGGAAGTGCGGCGTACGGAGATGCGGGCAGACTGCCACGACCGCCCGCCCCCTCCAACCCGATTCGCGCCCCGCCTTCCCCACGGCGGAGGAAATCGGCCGGTCTGTCGGAATCCGTCCACCCGGCGGGGAACGCCCCGCGCCGCCGCCTCGTTCTGCCGGGTGAGGGATCCCACCGGACGGCCCCCCGGCGATCCCCGGCAGCGCAGCCCCCGCATGGCCCCCGCGCGGCCGCGCGTCAACGCCCGATCTGCTGAGGATCATTCACCCCATGGGTACACAAGCCGACCCCGACCCCGACCGCCCCGAACGCCCCGGCAGCGGCTCCGTCGCCGGCCTCGTCGGCCTCGGCGCGGCCGCCTACACCGCCTGGGTGCTCGAAGTCGTCCTCTCCACGGGCCTCAACCCCATCGAGACGTACGTCAGCGAGCTCGCCGCCCAGGACCAGCCCCTCGGCGGCCTCTTCCGCGCCACCGACTTCACCGCCGGCCTGCTCGTCTTCCTCGGCGGGCTCCTCGCCCTCGTCCGCCTCGTCCGGTACCCCGGGTCCCGCCGCCCCTGGGCCGTCGCCGGCTGGGCCGGGGTCACCCTCTTCGGCGCGGCCACCGCCGCCGACGCCTGGCTGCCGCTCAGCTGCCAGCCCACCGCCGACCCCGAGTGCGCCGCCCGCGAGACCGCCGGCCTGGTCCCGGCCACCCACCAGGCGCACGCCGTCAGCAGCAGCCTCGCCATGACCGGCGCGCTCATCGGGATAGTGGCCCTCACGGTCGCCGCCCGCCGCTACCGCCGCCTCGCCCCCCTCGCCCGCTACGGCCCCGCCCTCGTCGTCCTGGAACTGCTCGCCACCGCCTGGACCCTGACCGCCATCTCCCTGTTCACCGCCGGGCACGGCACCTGGGCCCTGGGCGCCGGCCAGCGGCTCCAGGTGCTGCTCGTGGCGCTCTGGCTGGGCCTGCTGGCCCACTCCGTCCACCGGGAGCGCCGCACATGACCCCGCCGCCCCCGCCGCCCCCGCCGTACGCCCCGCCCGGCCGCTTCCTCCGGGTCGACGGGGTGCCCCTGCACACCCTCGTGGAGGGCGAGGGCCCTCCCGTCGTGCTGAGCGCCGGGCTCGCCATGGCCTGGTTCGACTGGGACGAGGTGGCCGCGCCGCTCGTGGCCGCCGGCCACACCGTCATCCGCTTCGACCGCCCCGGCCACGGCCTCAGCGCCCCCGCCGCCGCCCCGCCGACCGCCGCCGGCGAGGCCCGCCGGATCGCCGCCCTGCTGGACGCGCTCGGCGTCACCGCGCCCGTCACCGTCGTCGGGCACTCCCTCGCCGGCTTCCACGCCGAGGCCTTCGCCCGCCTGTACCCCGCCCGCACCGCGGCCCTGGTCCTGGTCGACTCCAGCGTCGAGGAGACCGCCCCCCGTACGCTCCTGCCCGCCCCGCTGCGCACCGGCGCCGCCCGCGCCCTCGGCCGGGCCCTCACCGCCGCCGGGCTCCCCGCCGCGCTGGGACCGGCCGCCCGGCGGGCCGCCGTACGGGCCTCCCGCGCGGGGGCGGCCGGCGCCGACCCGGCCGCGCCCGACCTCGTACGCCGCTGCTACCGCACCGGACGGGTCTGGCGGGGGATCCTGCTGGAGAACGCCCGCTACCCCGACACCGCCGCCGAGCTCCTCGCCCTGCGGGCCCGCCACCCCCTGCCGGCCCCCGCCACCGTCCTCGTCGGACACGACGGCGGCTCCGGCCGGGCCGCCCTGCGCTGGCTGGCCCGCCAGGCGGCCCTCGCCGACCGGCTCGGGGCCCGCTTCGAGGTGGCCGAGCCGGCGGGCCACCTGGTCATGCTGGACCGCCCGCACCAGGTGGCGCGGGCGGTCCGGTACGCGGCGGCCCCGGTCCCGCCGGGCGGCCGCCGCCTCACCCGCGCGGGGCGGCCCCCCGCTGCCTGAGCATGTCCGCCATCAGCTTCATCTCGGACTGCTGGGCCTCGACCATGCCCTGGGCCAGCGCCCGCTCCGCCGGGGTCCGGCACTGCTTGGCGCAGCCCTCGGCCATGGCGACGCCGCCCTTGTGGTGGTCGGTCATCAGCTGGAGGTAGAGCACCTCGGCGTCCCGGCCGCTGCTGGCGCCGAGCCGGTCGAGCTCCTCCTTGGTGGCCATGCCGGGCATCAGCGCGCCCGGCTTCGTGGCGTGCCCGTCGTGTCCGTCGTGTCCGTCCGAGTGGTCCATGGACCCCATCGAGCCCATGGACTCCATCGACCCCGCGGCCCCCATGTCCATCCACGACATCGGCGGCTCGTCGGCCACCACCTTCGGCAGCCCCCACAGGTCCAGCCAGCCCAGCAGCATGCCGCGCTGGTTGGCCTGCGTGTTGGCGATGTCGTAGGCGAGGGAGCGGACCGGCTCGTCCTGGGTGCGGTCGCGGACGATGAAGGACATCTCCACCGCCTGCTGGTGGTGCACCGCCATGTCCCGGGCGAAGCCGGCATCGGGGGAGTACAGCGAAGGGGCCCGCACCGCGGCGGACCCGCCCGCATCCGCCGAGCCCGAACCGTCCGCCGTGGCGAAGGTGGCCCCGGCCGCGAACAGCGAGGCCAGCACCACCGCCGTCCCCGCGGCCCAGTACGTACGGTTCGTACGGCTGCGGGTCACTTCTCGCCCAGCCCGTTGGTGCAGGCCGCGCCCGGTTCGGGGGTCTGCGGGCCCTGCACGTACTTGGTGAAGAACTGCGCCACCCGGGGGTCGTCCGCCTTGTCGACGGTCAGCTGCTTGCCCCAGGCGCTGAGCATGATCGTGCCCGCCTGCGTCTTGTCCGGGCTCATCAGCGTGTAGGGGGTCTTGCCGACCTTCCCGGCGAGCGCGTCGACGTCGGCCTTGTCGGCCTTGTCGTTGTACGTCACCCAGACCGCGCCGTGCTCCAGCGAGTGCACGGCGTTCACCTCGGGGATCTCGTTCTTGTAGACGTCGCCGTTGCAGTTCATCCAGCGGGGGTTGTGGTCACCGCCGACGGGCGGGTTCATCTCGTACTTGACCGGGGTCTCGACGTGGTTGCGGCCGAGCTTCTTCACGTCCCAGCTCTGCTCGCCGTTCACCGGCGCCTTGCGGGCCGCGGCCGTGGCGGCCGCGGCGTCCTTGTCCTTCTGCTTCTGCTCGATGATCAGCCACGAGCCGAAGCCGATGAGGCCGGCGACGACCGCCGTGGAGACGCTGATCGCGATGATCTTGTTGCGCCGGTCGCGGGCCTTCTCGGCACGGCGCATCTCGGCTATGCGGTTCTGGCGGGAGTTCTGGTCGGACGTCCTGCTGGCCATGTGCCCTGGTTCCTTCTGCTGAGGGGGGTGTGGGGTGGTGCCGGTGGTGTCGTGTACCGCGCCGGACCCGTCAGGTCCGCAGCACTTGCAGGGCGTGGAGGTCGGGGGCGCGCGCGAGCGTCCCCGGCGGCCGTACCGGGCCCGTGGCCGCCGGGAGGGCGCGGGGCGCCGGACCCGGGCGCGCCGCGGCGACGGCGGGCGGCGGGGCCGGCAGCACGGCCGGGGTCACATGGGCGAGGGGGGAGCAGCCCGGCAGCTCGTGCGGGGCCACACAGGTGGCGTGCGCGTCGTACGGGCCGTGCGCGGCATACGCCCGAACGGGCCCTTCCGTCGCCCGCGCCCCCGGCGCGTCCGCCCCGCCCCGTCCGCACAGGAACCCCATCCCGGCGGCGACGCCCAGGACGAGCAGCAGCAGGAGGGCACCGCGACGGGCGGGACGTCCGTGACGCCCGCTCCGCGTGTGTTCCCAGCCCCCCATGGGCGCAGATGGTAATGCTCATGACGGGCACGAGGTCAGAGCGGGGGTGCCATCGGCCTTGGGGGGTGCGTAATGTGGCGGAAACCACCACTAGGGATACTGGACGGGCCCGGCTGTGCCGCCGGTCCCTCGGGTCGGTGGTGCACAGGTCGTCTGAACTGCGAGGATGAAGGCATGGACAAGCAGCAGGAATTCGTCCTCCGGACGCTCGAGGAGCGCGACATCCGCTTCGTGCGCCTGTGGTTCACCGATGTGCTGGGCTTCCTGAAGTCCGTCGCGGTCGCTCCGGCCGAGCTGGAGCAGGCCTTCGACGAGGGCATCGGCTTCGACGGCTCCGCGATCGAGGGCTTCGCCCGCGTCTACGAGTCCGACATGATCGCCAAGCCGGACCCGGGCACGTTCCAGATACTGCCGTGGCGTGCCGAGGCCCCCGGGACCGCCCGGATGTTCTGCGACATCCTGATGCCGGACGGCTCCCCGTCCTTCGCGGACCCGCGCTACGTCCTCAAGCGCATCCTGGCCAAGACCTCCGACCTGGGCTTCACCTTCTACACCCACCCGGAGATCGAGTTCTTCCTGCTGAAGGACAAGCCGCTGGACGGCACCCGCCCGGTCCCGGCGGACAACTCCGGCTATTTCGACCACACTCCGCAGAACGTGGGCATGGACTTCCGCCGCCAGGCGATCACCATGCTCGAATCCATGGGCATCTCGGTCGAGTTCAGCCACCACGAGGGCGCCCCGGGCCAGCAGGAGATCGACCTCCGCTACGCCGACGCCCTCTCGACGGCCGACAACATCATGACGTTCCGCCTGGTCATGAAGCAGGTGGCCCTCGAACAGGGGGTTCAGGCCACGTTCATGCCGAAGCCCTTCTCCGAGTACCCCGGCTCGGGCATGCACACCCACCTCTCCCTCTTCGAGGGCGACCGCAACGCCTTCTACGAGTCGGGCGCCGAGTACCAGCTCTCGAAGGTCGGCCGCTCCTTCATCGCGGGCCTCCTGAAGCACGCCGCCGAGACCGCGGCCGTGACCAACCAGTGGGTCAACTCCTACAAGCGCATCTGGGGCGGCTCCTCCCGCACCGCCGGCTCCGGCGGCGAGGCCCCCTCGTACATCTGCTGGGGCCACAACAACCGCTCGGCCCTGATCCGGGTCCCGATGTACAAGCCGGGCAAGACCGGTTCCTCCCGGGTCGAGGTCCGCTCGATCGACTCGGGCGCCAACCCGTACCTCACGTACGCCGTCCTCCTGGCGGCGGGCCTCAAGGGCATCGAGGAGGGCTACGAACTCCCGGCGGGCGCCGACGACGACGTCTGGGCCCTCTCCGACGCCGAACGCCGAGCGATGGGCATCGAACCCCTCCCCCAGAACCTCGGCGAGGCCATCGCCCTGATGGAACGCAGCGAACTGGTGGCGGAAACCCTCGGCGAGCACGTCTTCGACTTCTTCCTGCGCAACAAGAAGCAGGAGTGGGAGGAGTACCGCTCGGAGGTAACCGCCTTCGAACTCCGCAAGAACCTCCCGGTGCTGTAACCGCAGGTCAGCGGCACCACCCCAGCACCACGACCCTCCGGGCCGACGGCACTCAGCCGCCGGCCCGGACCCGTCTCACCCCTCCTGGGCCGTCTGTGGGCCGTCATCCGTCGGATCGGCGGCCTGGTAGACCTCGTCCACGGCCCTCAGCGTGCGCTCGTGGCTGCTCGGCATCAGGTGCGTGTAGACCCGGAGCGTGAAGCCGGGGTCGCCGTGCCCGAGGTACAGGCTGAGCGTCTTGATGTTCTCTCCGCAGGCCAGAAGGAGAGAGGCGTAGAAGTGCCGCAGCGCGTGCATTCCGTGCTCCCGCGCGGCGTCGTGCCGCTTGCCCGGCCGAGGCTCGGGGATCACGCTGGCCACGACGAGAGCGGGCTAGCACACCCGAGTGTTGAAGTCGGTCCGGCGGACCGGCCCACCTCCCGCAAGCGAGAACACGAGCCGTTTCGTCACGGGCGGCCCGTCCGGTCGCATCCAGGGAAGCTGAGGTATGAGTTATCTGGCTCACCGCTTCAACTCCCTCCCAGCAGGCCCGAAGCGGCGTTACCCTCTGACCATGGATTCATCTGAGCTTCGCGTGGCGAAGGTGTTCGTAGCTGGCGGTCTACCCACGATCACGTACAACCCTCGCTCCACGCGTAACCTCGAAGAGGAGATCCAGGACTACCTGGACGAAGGGCACAAGATCCTTTCCGTGTCCGGCCCCACCAAGACCGGGAAGACGGTTCTTGTCCGGAACGTGATCCCCGAGTCGGATGCACTATGGCTTTCGGGCGGCTCCATCAACTCCAGCAACGACTTCTGGGAGACCATTGCTGATAAACTCGGCCTTTTCACTGGGGTGGAGTACTCCAGTGACATTAAGGACGAGGAATGGCGAACCCGGCAGGGCTCATTCGGCTTGGGTAGCATTAAAGCTGTATTCGAGCGCAAGGAAATCGTCGGAGACACCAAAGGGAACAAGGTAAGTCGCGCCCGCCACGTGTCGAACCAGGTACGTGAGGCGCTGAATGGGCTTCTCCAGCCGATCGTAGTTGACGATTTTCATTACGTACCCCAGGACGTCCAGCTTGAGATCGTTCGATCGATCAAGGATCTGGTCTTCAACGGGCTCCGCTTCGTAGTGATCGCTGTTCCACACCGCGCGTACGACGTTGTACGCGTGGAGAAGGAAATGACTGGTCGAGTCCAGCAAGTCGAGGTCGGATTCTGGTCAACGGAGGAGCTCCTTGGGATCCCGCAGAAGGGGTTCGAAGCCCTCAACCTGTTCGACGAAGGCAGTCTTCTTAGTGACCGCCTGGCTGAAGAGAGTTTCGCAAGCCCTCATTTGATGCAGGATTTCTGTCTTCAGCTCTGCAAGCAGAATGGGTACCGATCCGGGCAGACTGCAAACGCAAGGCTTGCTGCGCCGGAATGGGAAGAATTTTTCAAGCAGCGATCTTCCATGGCTTCGAAGACCGCATTCGATCTACTCGCCCGGGGGCCAAGGCAGCGAACCGACAGGCAGGCAAGAAAACTCAAGAACGGCCTTGAGAAGGATATCTACGGGGTAATCCTAGAGGCGATCTCCCACACGGGCCCAAAGGTCGCCCTGACCTACGAAGAAATTCGCTCGGCGGTTCGAGACATCCTTGCTAGTGACATCCCTCAACGGCATCAGGTAATCCGCGTCCTTGAAGCCATGTCAAAGATTGCCAAAAAGGATCTAGAAGGTGAACCTGTCGTGGACTACGACAAGGAGCTCGCCACTCTCTACATTTCCGACCCCTACTTCGCCTTCTTTTTGAGATGGGGAACTCGGTAACATCAGCCTCCCAGGCCACGCAAGCTTGAAGGTATTCTGATTCTGATGGAAGGGCCCCCAACTCGCGGGGTCCCTTCCATCAGAAGGCCGCCCTCGTCGCGAGCATCCGGCGGGGGTGCTGCAGCAACGACGCCGACCTGCGGAGCCGACGGACACATCGTGTCGGCCGCGACGTGCGAGCGTTTGCAAAGTCCAACTTGCCTGCTGAGAGATCATCTGCGTTGGGGAGTGCCACTGTTGCGTCTCGCATGCTCCCTTCCCCGCCCCTGGGCGACACACCGTTACGTTCCGGTGTGCGTGAAGAACTTCGGGAAGTGCTGGGGATGGGCCGCCTTCGCAGTCCTGTTGGCAGGTTGGCTCACGTCTGTTGGCGTTGTCCGGGGTGTGCGCGCTCTACTTCTTCTTTCTCGCTCCGGCCTGGTGTGGGGAACTTGGACGAAACGGCGCGTGCAGGAACAACAGCAGGGGCGTCATGATGGGCTGCCACATTCGCCAACACAATTGGCAGAAGCTCAAGATGGTCGTCGTCAAGGAACGCTGGCGCGAGCTTTTCCCGAACGCCGCAACGGCTCTGGCGACGCTGGGCGGAATGCTGGCGCTGCTGTCAGGCGCAGCGGCCGCCCAGCAGTCTGCAGATTGGCTCCGACCTGCGGAGATGCATGGGACTCACGCGCTCTCCGGAGTCGGCGCGGACTTCGCCTGAGGGCCGCCTTGGACGACAGGTCTGGGCCGTATCTGGGCCGTTCGAGGTTGGGCGGGGGGCACCGCGGACGACTGCGGAGGACCGCTTCGATGGTGGCTGGAACGGCGTTGCAGCGGGGTCTTCCTGGCGCAGTGACAGAGGCATGACTTCCTCCGCAACAAGAAGCAGGAGTGGGAGGAGTACCGCTCGGAGGTCACCGCCTTCGAACTCCGCAAGAACCTGCCGGTGCTGTAGGACCCCCTGCGGCAGCCACGACCGCGGCCCCGCCCCCTTCTCGGGGGGGCGGGGCCGCAGTCGTGTGGTGTCACGTGGCCGGGGGTGGGAGGACCGCCGGGTGCCAGAGGGGGGAGGGGGTCGTGGGGTGGGGGGGGGCCGTGTTGAGGTGGGCGTCCAGGCCCAGGGCCGTTGTGGTTGCCGTGCCCGTGGAGTCGAGGACCGCCGCCGGGGCGCCCGCGAAGAGCATGCGGGACTCCGTCCAGGCCGGGGGGCCGCCCAGGGTGGTGGTGGAGACCGTGCCCGCTTCGGCGCGGCCCGTCAGGAGGCGGCCCGCGGCGCCGACCGCGCCGTAGCCCGCCCGGCCGCCGGACTCCGAGACGCTGGAGACCTGCGGGGCGCCGGGGCCGGCGGTGACCAGGGCGCTGCGGACCACCCCGGAGTCCGGGCGGCGGAAGTAGAGGCGGACGCCCGCGCCGTCGCGGGCCGCCGTGAGGGGGACCGTGGTGGCGGGCAGGCCCGGGGGGTGGGGGGCGGTGAGGGGGGCGTCGGGGGCGGGCTGGGTCCAGGCCAGGACGGATTTGGTGGTGGTGGCGTAGACGTGGCGGCGGCCCGCGGAGTCGACGACGGCCACCGGGTCGCTCTGGAGGTCCTCGCCGCCGAGTTTCTGCCAGTCGGTGAAGGCGCCCGAGGGCTGCTCGACGCGGGCGCGCAGGGTGCGCCGGGTGTCGCGGAGGTAGACGGTCAGCCGGCCCGCCGCGTCGACGGCGGCCGCGGGGGCGCTGATGGCGGAGGTGCCGGCTTCGTCGCCGGGTTCGGGGGTGCCGAGGGACTGCCAGGGGCCGAACGGGCCGTCGGGGGCGGCCTGGACGGCGTAGACGACCTCGCGCCGGTAGTCGGCGGGCCGGGGCCCGAGGACCGTGCGGGTGGCGAAGACCGCGACGCGGCCGTCGGGGAGGCGGGTGGTGGTGGCGCCGGAGTCGATGCCGGCGCCGGGGAGCAGGGCGGGGCCGGTCCAGGTGCCGGAGCGGTCGCGGGTCCAGACGGCCATCCGGCCGTCGAGGGCGGCGAAGGCCCAGAGCCGGCCGGGGGTGCCCTCGGTGAGCCAGGAGGCGTTGTCGGCGCGGGCGTAGCGCAGGGACTGGGCCCAGTTGCGGCCGGTGGGGCTGCCGGCCACCTTGCGGTCGCCGCAGCCGTCGGGGGAGCCGCAGTAGTCGGCGTGGTCCTGCCAGGCGTAGGTCTTGAGGTAGCCGATCTTCGTCTCGGCGGTCTGCGGGTCCAGGGCGTGCGGGAGGGTGCCGTTGTGGTAGCCGAGGTAGTTCTGCACGGAGAACCGGGGCCGGTCGGTGACGCGTTCCGCGTACGCGGCGGTGGCGGCCTGCACGAAGCGGGCCCCGTACATGTGGTCCTGGTGGTCGGTGTACTTGCCGGTGTCCGGGTAGCGGTTCGGCGTCGGGTCCTGCATCCGTATCGTCGTCGGCTTGTAGCGCTCCAGGATGCCCGATATGGACTGGATCACCTGGTCCTTGGTGTACGAGAACGGCTGCTTGACCGGGGTCCCGGTGGTGAGCTGGGCGCCCAGCGCCGGTATCTGCCCGTTCCACAGGCCGCGCAGGCTGTCCGGGTTCTCGGCGGCGGGGTTGCGGGCCTCGCGCAGCTGCAGCCAGACCAGGTTGACCTGGGGCCGGGCGACGAGGACGTCGAGCTCGGCCTGGCCGCCGCCGGCGGTGGGTATGACCGTGCGCTTCCAGGCGCTGGTGCGGTCCCCGGTGGCCATCTGGGCGTAGGCGGAGCGTATGCCGTTCTGCCGGGCCTCCGCGTAGCGGGCGCGGTCGGCGGGCTGCTGCGGGTCCTTGGCCTGGCCGCCGTTGGCCTCGTTGCGGCCGTCGGCCTCGCCGGAGGTGAGGTAGGCGGTGGTGACGGGGAGCCCGGTCAGCAGGGTGCGGCTGAGGTCGGGGTTCATGAAGAACAGGTCGTCGTCGGGGTGGGCGACGATCTGGACGACCGTGCCGGAGGTGACGCTCGCGGGGAGGAGGGCGGCGGGGTCCTTCCCCTGGGTGGCCTCGGCGGCCGTCTGCTGGCCGGAGGCGATGGAGAGCACGCCGGAGGCGCCCAGGGTGAGCATGGGCACGACGGCCGCGAGGAGGAAGCGGCGGCGGGAAACGGGCATCGGTTACGCCTTGAGGTCGTTCCGGACGGGAAGAACCGCTGTGCATGTGCAGTCATTGAGAGGCGAAATCGGGCGAGTTGGTTCACGGATTTCACCGATGACGCGCGTTTTCCGAAAACGACCGGGTGTGATGGTGCACGGTCGGCGGTCCCGCCGGGCGCGTCCGTCCGGATCGTGGACGCGTCCCGCCCCCGCGGGGTAAGGATGGTCCCGGTGTGGGGTGTTGGAGCTGGTGTGGCACGGATGGTGTCTGTCCAGCCGATGTGCCGCCTATGCGTGGGTGGGGCGGAATCGCCGGGCCGTGTGACGGGGCCGGGTCACGGGGCCGTGCGACGAGTCGTGCGACGGGCCGCGTTACGGGCTCGTGTTGCGCGGACCCACCGGCTGCCACGGGGCCAGGTAGGCGTCGGGCTCGTCGGCCGAGGAGGTGACGTACAGCCGGGCGTCCAGGCCCACCACCGCCAGGCTGACCAGGTTCTTGCCGGTCATCGTGCTGGACGGGGCGCCCACGAACATCAGCGGCGAGCGCTGCCAGGGCTGCCCCGCGCCGAGGTCCGAGCCGAGCAGCCCGCCTGCCGAGCGGCCGGCCAGGAGGTGCCCGGTCGCCGTCACCGAGCCGAAGCCCTGGAGGCCGCCGAGGTCGGTGAGGCCGGTCGCCTTCAGGCCCTCGGCGTCCGTCATCAGGGCGGTGCGGACGTTGCCGGAGCCGGGCTTGCGGAACCAGACCCGTACGCCGCCCTCGCGGCCCTCCGCCGTGAGCGGGAGGGTGGTCTCGGGCAGGCCGGTGGGGGTGGCGGGGCCCAGGGGGGCGCCGGGCGCGGGCTGGAGCCAGCCCGTCACCGACTTGGTGGTGGCGGCGAAGACCATCCGCCGCCCGGCCCCGTCGGTGGCGGTGACCGGGTTGCCGTGCAGGTCGGCGCCGCCGTGGGCCTCCCACGGGCCCCAGGCGCCGTCCGGGCCCTGGACGCGGCCGCGCAGGGTGGAGGCGCCGTCGCGGACGTACACGGCGAGGGCGCCGGTGCCGTCGACGGACACGGCGGGCGCGCTGATGTCGGAGGTCCAGTCGGCGTCGGAGGCCTCGGGGGTGCCGAGCGACTCCCAGGGGCCGAACTCCTCGGAGCCGGGGGCCCGCTGGACGGCGTAGACGACCTCGCGCCGGTAGTCGGCGGGCTTGTCGCCGAAGGAGGTGCGGGTGCCGAAGGCGGCTATGCGGCCGTCCTTCAGGGTGACGGTGGACATGCCCTGGTCCATCCCGGTTCCGGGGAGGAGGCGGGGGCCGCTCCAGCGGCCTATGAGGCCGCTGCGGTGCCAGAGGGCGACCTGCCCGTCGAGGACCTTGAAGGCCCACAGGCCGTGTTCGGCGTCGGAGCTCAGCCAGGAGGTGCCGGTGCCGCGCGCGTAGTTGATGGACTGGGTCCAGCCGTTGCCCGAGGGGTGTTCGGCGACCTTGAGGTCCCCGCAGCCGGCCTCGCTGCCGCAGTGGTTCTCCTTGTCCAGCCAGGCGTACGTGTCCAGGATGTCGAGCTTCTCCTTGGCCTCGCCGGGGTCGAGGGCGCGGGGCAGGGAGCCGTTGAAGTAGCCGACGTAGTTCTGGACGGTGAAGTGCGGGCGGTCCTTGAACCGCTCCGCGTAGTCCGCGGCGGCCATCTGCACGAACCGGGCGCCGTAGAAGTGGTCCTGGTGGTCGGTGTAGCGCTTGGCGGCGTCGTGGAAGCGGCCGGGGGTGGGGTCCTGGGTGCGGATGGTGGTGGGCCGGTACCGCTCCAGGATGCCCGTGATCGTCTGGACGACCTGTTCCTTGGTGTACGAGAACCCCTGCCGGACGGGGCTGCCGGAGGCGAGCACCGACTCCAGCCGGGGCACCTTGCCGTCCCACAGGCCGTGGAGGCTGTCGGGCACGTCCTGGTAGACGTTGCCCGCCTCGCGCAGCTGGAGCCAGACCAGGTTGATCTGGGGCCGGGCCACGAGGACGTCGACCTCGGCGTGGCCGCCGCCCTTGGTGGGGATGACGCTCCGCTTCCAGGCGCTGCTGCGGTCGCCGGTGGCCATCTTGGCGTAGGCGGCGCGGATGCCGTTCTGCCGGGCCTCGGCGTAGGCGGGCTTGTCGGGCGGGGTGGAGGCCGCCTTGCCGGTGCCGGCGTTGACGCCGTCGGCCTCGCCGGAGGTCAGGTAGACGGAGGTCACCGGGTGGCCGGCGGTGATGGAGTAGGCGAGGTCGGGGTTCATGAAGTACAGGTCGTCGTCGGGGTGGGCGACGATCTGGAGCACCCGGCCGGGGTCGGGGGCGTCCGCGGCGGTGGCGGTGGTGGCCCTGGAGTCGGGCGCGGTGGGCGCGTCGAGGCCGGCGAGGGCCTCGTTGCCGCGCAACAAGAGCATCCCGCCGGCGGCGGTGGCGGCGAGCAGCGCGACGGCCTTCACGACCGCGCGCGCCCGGGGGTGCGGGACGGCCGCGCCGCGCTCGTGGGGGCCGAGGGCCGCGCCGCCGTCGCGCGGGGCGGGTACGGCGTCGGCGTGCGAGGCGGGTATGTCGTCGTCGTGCCGGGCGGTCGTGCCGCGGTCGGGGCGGAGGGCCGGTTCGCCGTCGTGCGGGGTGGCCGCGCCGCCGTCGCGCGGGGCGGGTACGGCGGTTCCGCGGCTCGCCGGTGCGTCCCCGTCGTGCCGGCCGGCCGTGTCGTCGTCGTGCCGCGCGGTCGCGGGTCCGGTGTGACGTACGGTCGTCTCGTGGTCGGGGTGTGCGTTCGCCGTGCGGGGCGGCCGTTTTTTCGCCGTACCGGCGGGCCGTTTCTTCGCGGCGCCGCTCGGGCGGGTGGTCGCGGTGGCCTCGCGGGGCGTTCCAGGCGCGGTCGGGGCGGGCTCGGACGCGGGCGGGGCGGGCCGGGGCGCGGGTGCGGGGGCAGGGCGCGAGGACGGGGGTCCGTCGGACATGGGGCTCCTCGCGGCCGGTCGTTCGGGGACCGGGCCCCTGTGACGCAGAGATCTAGAGAGCTATAAGTAAGCAGATAATCTGATAATCCGCCTCATGATATCGGCCACGGCGCCCGGTGAGTCGAACGCCTGCTCCGGCTAGGCTCGCTCCCGGAGCGGACCGGACCGGACCACCGGCGGCGACAGACTCGGGAGGCGGCGGGATGACAGTCCCGGGGCGCAGGAGCAGTACCTTCATCCGGCTGCTGCGGAGCGGATTCACCGACCCCACCACCGCGGCCCGGCTCCTCGACGCCGAAGCGCTGGCCGCCGTACGCGCCGACCCGGTGCTCCTCGACGCCCTCGGCGCCACCGCCGACCCCGACCTCGCGCTCCTCGGCCTCGTCCGCCTCGCCGAGGCCCAGCCCGCCGAGGACCTCCCCCTCCTCCTCGACACCCTCGTCAGCGCCAAGCCCCTGCGCGACCGCCTCCTCGGCGTGCTCGGCGCCTCCGAGGCCCTCGCCGACCACCTCGCCCGCCACCCCCGCGACTGGCAGGCCCTGGTCACCTACGAGGCCGCCGACCTGCACCCGGGCCTCCCCGAGTTCGAACAGGGCCTCGCCGACGCCCACGAACCCGTCGCCCTGCGCGTCGCCTACCGCCGCTGCCTGCTCTCCATCGCGGCCCGCGACGTCTGCGCGACCATAGACGTCGCCCAGACCGCCGCCGAGCTCGCCGACCTCGCCACCGCCACCCTCCGCGCCGCCCTGCGCATCGCCTCGGCCGCCGCCCCCCAGGACGCCGCCGCCTGCCGGCTCGCCGTCATCGCCATGGGCAAGTGCGGCGGCAACGAGCTCAACTACGTCTCCGACGTGGACGTGATCTTCGTCGGCGAGGCCGCGGCCGGCACCGACGAGGGCAAGGGCATCCAGGCCGCCACCCGCCTCGCCTCCCACCTCATGCGGATCTGCTCCGAGACCACCGTCGAGGGCACCATCTGGCCCGTCGACGCCAACCTCCGCCCCGAGGGCCGCAACGGCCCCCTGGTCCGCACCCTCGCCTCCCACATGGCCTACTACCAGCGCTGGGCCAAGACCTGGGAGTTCCAGGCCCTCCTCAAGGCCCGCGCCGTCGCCGGCGACGCCGAACTCGGCGCCCAGTACGTCGAGGCCATAACGCCGCTCGTCTGGCAGGCCGCCGAACGCGAGAACTTCGTCGCCGACGTCCAGAAGATGCGCCGCCGCGTCGTCGACAACATCCCCGCCTCCCAGATCGACCGCGAGCTCAAGCTCGGCCCCGGCGGCCTGCGCGACGTCGAGTTCGCCGTCCAGCTCCTCCAGCTCGTCCACGGCCGCAGCGACACCACCCTGCGCTCCGGCACCACCCTCGACGCCCTCCACGCCCTCGCCGCCGGCGGCTACGTCGGCCGGGCCGACGCCGCCCAGCTCCACGACGCGTACCGCTTCCTGCGCGCCATGGAGCACCGCATCCAGCTGTACCGGCTCCGCCGCACCCACCTCGTCCCCGAGGACGAGGGCGACCTGCGCCGCCTCGGCCGCTCCATGGGCCTGCGCACCGAACCCGTCGCCGGACTCAACAAGGCCTGGCGCCGGCACGCCTCCGTCGTCCGCCGCCTCCACGAGAAGCTCTTCTACCGGCCCCTCCTCGACGCCGTCGCCCAGCTCGCCCCCGGCGAGACCCGGCTCTCCCCGGCCGCCGCCGGCCAGCGCCTCGAAGCCCTCGGCTACGCCGACCCGGCCTCCGCCCTGCGCCACCTCGAAGCCCTCGCCTCCGGAGTCAGCCGCAAGGCCGCCATCCAGCGCACC
Source organism: Streptomyces sp. NPDC089915 (assembly GCF_040684675.1). Lineage (NCBI taxonomy): Bacteria > Bacillati > Actinomycetota > Actinomycetes > Kitasatosporales > Streptomycetaceae > Streptomyces > Streptomyces sp. NPDC089915. Next base: position 41,150 of record NZ_JBFBGN010000010.1, read on the forward strand.
CTGCTGCCCGTCCTCCTCGGCTGGTTCGCCGACTCCGCCGACCCCGACGCCGGACTCCTCGGCTTCCGCAAGGTCTCCGACGCCCTCGGCAAGACCCCCTGGTACCTGCGCCTGCTCCGCGACGAGGGCGCCGCCGCCGAGAACCTCGCCCGCGTCCTGTCCGCCGGCCGCCTCGCCCCCGACCTGCTGATGCGCGCACCCGAGGCCGTCGCCCTCCTCGGCGACCCCGAAGGCCTCCAGCCCCGTACGGCCGAGGCCCTCGAACAGGAGGTGCTCGCCGCCGTCGGCCGCGCCGACAGCGGGGAGGCCGCCGTCGCCGCCGCCCGCGGGGTCCGCCGCCGCGAGCTCTTCCGCACCGCCGCGGCCGACATCATCGCCTCCTACGGCACCGAGGAGAACCCCGCCGAGAAGGACTGCGGAGCCCTCGTCGACCGGGTCGGCGACGCCGTCTCCGAACTCACCGCCGCCACCATCGCCGGAGCCCTGCGCGCCGCCGTGCGCGACCACTGGGGCGAGACCCTCCCCACCCGCTTCGCCGTCATCGGCGTCGGCCGCTTCGGCGGACACGAGCTCGGCTACGGCTCCGACGCCGACGTCCTCTTCGTCCACGACCCCCGCGAGGGCGTCGACGAGCAGGAGGCCGCGAAGGCCGCCCAGACCGTCATCGCCGAGATGCGCAGGCTCCTCCAGCTGCCCACCGCCGACCCGCCGCTCCTCATCGACGCCGACCTGCGCCCCGAGGGCCGCTCCGGCCCGCTCGTGCGCACCCTGTCCTCCTACGCCGCCTACTACCGGCGCTGGTCCCTGACCTGGGAGAGCCAGGCCCTGCTGCGCGCCGAGCCCGTCGCGGGCGACGCCGACCTGGGACGCACCTTCATCGACCTGATCGACCCGCTGCGCTACCCCGCCGAAGGCCTCGGCGAGGACGCCGTCCGCGAGATCCGCCGGCTGAAGGCGCGCATGGAGTCCGAACGCCTCCCGCGCGGCGCCGACCCCACCCTGCACACCAAGCTCGGCCGGGGCGGCCTCAGCGACGTCGAGTGGACCGTCCAGCTCCTCCAGATGCGGCACGCCTGGGCCGAGCCGGGCCTGCGCACGACCCGCACCCGCCAGGCCCTGGCCGCCGCCCACGCCGCCGGACTGATCCCGACCGAGGAGGCCCAGATCCTCGACGAGGCCTGGGTGCTGGCGACGCGGGTCCGCAACGCCGTGATGCTGGTCCGCGGCCGCGCCGGGGACACCTTCCCCGCCGACGCCCGGGAGCTGGCGGCCGTAGGCCGCTACCTGGGCTACCCGGAGGGCAGGGTCGGCGAGATGCTGGACGACTACCGGCGCACCACCCGCCGCGCCCGCGCGGTCGTCGACGACCTCTTCTACGGGGCCTGACCCGGGCGGCGGGGCAAGCTCTAAGACACGCCCTACCGGCTACCGGCTACCGGCGGAAACGGTTGACCAGGGCCGCCGTCGCCGGGTGCGGGGAGGTCTCCAGCGGGCTGCGGGGCAGCCGGTGCGGGAGGGCGCCGTACCAGCCGCGGGAGACCGCGTAGCCGAAGGCCAGGCAGAGCATGCCGCCCACGGCGTCCAGCCAGAAGTGGTTCGCCGTGGACACGATGACGACCAGGGTCGCCGCCGGGTACAGCAGGCCCAGGATCCGGGCCCAGGGGGCCGAGGCGACCGCGAAGATCGTCAGGCCGCACCAGAGCGACCACCCTATGTGCATGGACGGCATCGCCGCGTACTGGTTCGACATGTGCTTGAGGTTCCCCGAGGCCATCGAGCCCCAGGTGTGGTGCACCAGCACGGTGTCGATGAAGTGCCCCCCGTTCATCAGCCGGGGCGGCGCGAGCGGGAAGAAGAAGTAGCCGAGCAGGGCCACGCCCGTGGTGGCGAACAGCACGAGGCGGGTGGCCGCGTAACGGCCGGGATGGAAGCGGTAGATCCACACCAGCACGCCGATGGTCACGACGAAGTGGAGCGTGGCGTAGTAGTAGTTCATGCCCACGATCAGCCACGTCACCGAGTTGACGGCGTGGTTGACGGAGTGCTCCACCGCGATGCCGAGCCCCTGCTCCAGGCTCCAGATCCAGTCGGCGTTCGCGAGCGCGGCCGCCTTCTGCTCGGGGACCGCGTTGCGGATCAGCGAGTACGTCCAGTAGCTGATGCCGATCAGCAGGACCTCGAACCAGATCCGCGGCCGGCGCGGGGCCCGCAGCCGGGTGAGGAGCGGGCGCTCCCGTCCCGTACGGGCGTCGCCTCCGGCGGCGGCGGGTGCCGAGGTGTCCGTGCTGGCGGTGCCCCCGGCAGCGGCCGGGGGAGTTTCCAGTGTCTTCACGCTCGCTTCACCCATGGGGAGAGAGTCTGCCAGATGCGTCATCGCCTCCGATCATCCCTCCGGACGGTCTTCCGCGCCCGTGCTCCGCCCTGCGGAGGACACCGCCCCGGAGACCGCTTACCCTGGCCCGCGCCGCTGCCCGGGACCGGACGCCGTCGATCCGCGCACCACCAGCTCCGGCAGGAACACGAACTCGCTGTGCGGGGCCGGCGTACCGCCGATCTCCTCCAGCAGGGTCCGCACCGCGGCCTGCCCCATGGCCTGCACGGGCTGGCGGATCGTCGTCAGCGGCGGGTCGGTGAACGCTATGAGCGGGGAGTCGTCGAAGCCGACCACGGAGACGTCCTGCGGCACCCGCAGCCCCTGCTGGCGCGCCGCCCGGATCGCGCCCAGCGCCATCATGTCGCTGGCGCAGACGACCGCCGTGCAGCCCCGCCCGATGAGCGCCGCCGCAGCCGCCTGACCACCCTCCAGGGTGTACAGGGAGTGCTGGATCAGCTCCTCGGTCTCGGCCTCGCCGAGCCCGAGCCGCTCCCGCATCGCCAGCCGGAAGCCCTCGATCTTGCGCAGCACCGGCACGAACCGCTTCGGCCCGACCGCGAGCCCGATCCGGGTGTGCCCCAGCGCCGTCAGGTGGGTCACCGCGAGCTGCATGGCGGCCCGGTCGTCGGGGGAGACGAAGGGGGCCCGCACCTTGTCGGAGAAGCCGTTGATCAGGACGTACGGGACGCCCTGCGCGCGCAGCTGGTCGTAGCGGCCCATGTCGGCGGTGGTGTCGGCGTGCAGCCCGGAGACGAAGATGATCCCGGAGACGCCCCGGTCCACCAGCATCTCGGTCAGCTCGTCCTCGGTGGACCCGCCGGGCGTCTGCGTGGCCAGCACCGGGGTGTACCCCTGCCGGGTCAGCGCCTGCCCGATGACCTGCGCGAGCGCCGGGAAGATCGGGTTGTCCAGCTCGGGCGTTATCAGCCCCACCAGACCGGCGCTGCGCTGCCGCAGCCGCACGGGCCGCTCGTAGCCGAGCACGTCGAGCGCGGCCAGCACGGACTCACGGGTGCCTGCGGCCACACCGGGCTTGCCGTTGAGCACGCGGCTGACTGTGGCTTCGCTGACCCCCGCCTGGGCTGCGATGTCGGCAAGCCGTGCGGTCACGGGGTTGGACTGTACCGGCAGACGGCTCACAACGCCCACCAGGTGCAGGAATCGGGGGGAAGCCGGACCGTGCGGCCGTCCGTTTCTACGGGCGCGCTGGACAGCACCGGACGCCCGGGGCTCGGCATCTCCACCGCCGTGGGCAGGGTGTTGAGGGTGCAGGCGAAGGCGGGACGGGTGAAGAGGAGCACCCCCTCCGGCGCCGGGCACCAGCGCATGCCCCGGGCGAAGACGGCGGGCCCCGCCCCCGTACCGGGCCACTCCTCCGCCGGCCCGTCCTGGCCCGCCTCGACCGCGCCCAGGCCCGGCAGCGCGCGGCGCAGTTCCAGGGCCGCGCGGTAGAGCTCCAGCGTGGAGTGCGGGTCGCCGGTCTGCGCGGCCACGGTGAGCCCGCCCCACCCCTCGGGCTGCGGCAGCCAGGTCCCGCCGCCGCCGAACCCGTACGGGGCCTCGTGCCCGGACCAGGGCAGCGGGACCCGGCACCCGTCCCGCAGCCCGTCCTGCCCGTCCTGCCCGTCCGCGCCGGCCCCGGGGACGCGGTCGGCGGAGGCGGAGGCGGGGACGTGGTCGGCGTGGGCGTGGGCCGCCCCGGGCCGGCGGCGGAAGGCCGGGTCCCGGCGGGCCTCCGCCGGGAGGTCGGTCACCTCCGGGAGGCCGAGCTCCTCGCCCTGGTAGACGTACGCGGACCCGGGCAGCGCCAGCATCAGCAGCGCCGCCGCCCGCGCCCGGGCCAGCCCCTGCGCCCCGCCCCCGTACCGGGTCACATGGCGGACGACGTCGTGGTTGGACAGCACCCACGTCGTCGGCGCCCCCACGGCCGAGGTCGCGGCCAGGGACTCGTCGATGACGGTCCGCATCGCCGCCGGGTCCCAGGGGCAGTTCAGGAACCGGAAGTTGAAGGCCTGGTGCAGCTCGTCGGGCCGTACGTACAGGGCGAGCCGCTCCGAGGTCGGCGCCCAGGCCTCGGCGACCCCGATCCGCTGCCCCTCGTAGGAGTCGAGCAGCCTGCGCCAGGAGCGGTGGATGGCGTGCACCCCGTCCTGGTCGAAGAAGGGGAGCGGCTCGGTGCCGATCAGCGTGGCCTGCGCGCCCCGGCCGATGTCCGGCAGCCCGGGCGCCTTGACCATGCCGTGGGCCACGTCCACCCGGAAGCCGTCCACCCCCAGGTCCAGCCAGAACCGCAGCACCGAGGCGAACTCCTCCGCCACCTCCGGGTGCTCCCAGTCGAGGTCGGGCTGCTCCGGGGCGAACAGGTGCAGGTACCAGTCCCCGTCCGCGACCCGCGTCCAGGCGGGACCGCCGAAGACGGACTCCCAGTCGTTCGGCGGCAGCTCCCCGCCGGCCCCGCGCCCCGGGCGGAACAGGTAGCGCTCCCGGGCGCCGGGCACCCCGTCGAGGGCCTCCCGGAACCAGGGGTGCCGCTCGGAGGTGTGGTTCGGCACCACGTCCACGATCACCCGCAGCCCGAGCGCGTGGGCGGCCCGGACGAGGTCGTCGGCGTCGGCGAGGTCCCCGAAGAGCGGGTCGACGGCCCGGTAGTCGGCGACGTCGTAGCCGCCGTCCGCCTGCGGGGACACGTAGAAGGGGGTCAGCCACACCGCGTCCACTCCGAGCCGGGCCAGGTGCGGGAGCCGCTCGCGGACTCCGCGCAGGTCCCCGACCCCGTCGCTGTCGCTGTCCGCGAAGGAGCGGACGTACACCTGGTAGATGACGGCATCGCGCCACCAGCCGCGGTTCGCGGCGGGGTTGCTGGAAGCGCTTGCAAGCGGGAGGGCCGTCAACTCGTGGTTCATACCGCAGTCAACGCGCGTACGCGCCCCGTGGTTGCGGGCCTGCGGGGACGGAGCGGCCTCGAACTGGCGGACACACACCAGCAAGCTGCGGCAACCGTAGGGACACACGGATGTAACGATCCCCTCCGCTTGCAGAAAATTGCCGCAAGGTCTTTCGGTCGGCTTTCAGTCTTGTTACGTTCCCTGCAACTCGGGACCGCGAGGGCGCGGCCGGGATCATCGAAGGAGTTCATATGCGGCGTGGCATAGCGGCCACCGCGCTGGTCGCGACCCTGGCGCTCGCGGCGACGGCTTGCGGCGGTGACACCAAGGGCGACGGTGGCGAGACCAAGGCGGGCGGCGAGCTCTCCGGCACCGTCACCTGGTGGGACACCTCGAACGAGGCCGAGAAGGCGAGCTTCCAGAAGATCGCCGAGGGGTTCACCGCGCAGCACCCGAAGGTCACGGTCAAGTACGTGAACGTGCCCTACGGCGACGCCCAGAACAAGGTCAAGAACGCCTTCAGCAGCGGGGCCGACGCCCCCGACGTGATCCGCGCCGACGTCGGCTGGGTCGCCGACTTCGCCTCCCTCGGCTACCTCGACGAGGTCCCGGCCGACACCGTCAAGAAGGTCGACGCCGAGTTCCTGCCGCAGGCCGCCGCCAGCGGGCGGTTCGACGGCAAGACCTACGCCGTCCCGCAGGTCATCGACACCCTCGGCCTCTTCTACAACAAGAAGATGCTCGCCGACGCCGGCGTCCAGCCCCCCAAGACCCTGGAGGAGCTGAAGACCGCCGCCGCCGCGATCAAGGCCAAGACCGGCAAGACCGGCCTCTACCTGCGCGGCGACGACTCCTACTGGTTCCTCCCGTTCATCTACGGCGAGGGCGGCGACCTCGTCGACGCCAAGAACAAGACCGTCACCGTCGACGGCCCCGCCGGCGTCAAGGCCTTCAAGGCCGCCCGCGACCTGGTCGCCTCCGGCGCGGCGGTCACCAACGCCACCGACGGCTGGACCAACATGCAGACCGCCTTCAAGTCCGGGGAGGTCGCGATGATGATCAACGGCCCCTGGGCGGTCGAGGACAGCTACGCCGGCGAGCAGTTCAAGGACAAGTCCAACCTCGGCATCGCCACCGTCCCGGCCGGCTCCGTCAAGGCCGGCGCCCCCCAGGGCGGCCACGACCTCGCCGTCTACGCCGGCTCCAAGAACACCGCCGCCGCGCACGCCTTCGTCGAGTACATGACCTCCCAGGAGGTCCAGGTCCGGTCCGCCAAGGAGCTCAGCCTGCTCCCGACGCGCACCGCCGCCTACGAGCAGCCGGACGTCAAGAACAGCGAGATGGTCCAGTTCTTCAAGCCGGCCGTCGACCAGTCCGTCCAGCGCGCCTGGATCCCGGAGAACGGCTCCCTCTTCGAGCCGCTGAAGGTCGAGTACACCAAGGCCGTCACCGGGGCGTCGAGCCCCGAGGACGCGGCCAAGGCGGCCGGGGTCGAGTTCCGCAAGATCCTCAAGGGCTGGAAGTAGTACGCACGATGGCCGCTGACACCAGCCGGTCCGTGACCGGGGCCGCGGCCGGCGAGACGACCCTCGCCGGCCGCGGCCCCGGCCGCACGACCGCCAAGACCGCCCCGACCGACGGAAGTGCCGGGAGTGCCGGGGGCGCGGGGAGCGCCGGCGGTGCCCGGAGCCCGCGCGGCGGCATCCGCCGGGCCCTCGCCACGCACTGGTACGCCTGGGCCATGGTCGCCCCGGTCGTCCTCGTCCTCGGCGTGATCGTCGGCTGGCCGCTCGTCCGCGGCGTCTACCTGTCGCTGACGAACGCCAGCGAGCGCAACGTCGCCCGTACGATCGGCGTGCGCCACATCGAGGCCACGTACGAGTTCGTCGGCCTCGAGAACTACGCGGCGGTCCTCGGCGACCCCGTGTTCTGGCAGCGGCTGGTGTGGACGGTGATGTGGACCGTCGCCTGCGTCTCCATCACCTTCGCCCTCGGCCTCGGCCTGGCCACCGCCCTCAACCGGCAGTTCAGGGGCCGCGCCGCCTACCGGATGGCGCTCATCCTGCCCTGGGCCGTGCCCGGCTTCGTCTCCGTCTTCGCCTGGCGGTTCCTCTTCAACCGCGACAACGGCATCCTCAACAAGATCCTCGACGGCGGCGGCATCTCGGCCGTCCCGTGGCTGGACGACCCGACCTGGGCCAAGGTCTCCGTCATCGCCGTCAACGTCTGGCTCGGCGTGCCCTTCATGATGGTCGCCCTGCTCGGCGGGCTCCAGTCGATCCCCGGCGAGCTGTACGAGGCCGCCGAGATGGACGGCGCCGGACCCTGGCAGCGGTTCCGGCACATCACCCTGCCCGGGCTGCGCGCCGTCAGCATGACGGTGATCCTGCTCTCCACCATCTGGACCTTCAACATGTTCCCGGTGATCTTCCTGCTCACGCGGGGCGGCCCCGGCGACTCCACCGAGATCCTCGTGACCCAGGCCTTCCGCCAGGCCTTCATCGCCAGCCCGCGCGACTTCGCCGGCTCCGCGACCTGGGGCGTGCTGATCCTCGGCCTGCTCATGATCTTCGCGCTGGTCTACCGGCGCTCGCTGCGCAAGCAGGGAGAGGTGTGGTGACCGTGTCCGAGACCGCTTCGAAGCAGGGCGCCGTCCGGCCGAGGGGCAGCCGCTCCCCGCTCGCCTCCTTCGGGCTGCACGCCATGCTCCTCGCCGCGTCCGTCATCGCCGTCTTCCCGGTGCTGTGGATCCTGCTGACGTCGCTGAAGCCCGCGAAGTACGCCATCAGCACGGACTTCGTGAAGGAGCCGTCGCTGGACAACTACTCCTACCTGCTGGAGTCCAGCCACTTCCTGAGCTGGTTCTGGAACTCCGTGCTGGTGGCCGGCGTCACGACGGTGCTCGGCGTGTTCATCGCCGCCACCACCGGATACGCCGTCAGCCGGTTCAAGTTCCCGGGCATGAAGCCGCTGATGTGGACCCTGCTCATCACGCAGATGTTCCCGATGGCCATCCTCATCGTCCCGCTCTACAACATGATGGGAGAGTTCGGGCTGCTGAACCAGCCGCTCGGACTGATCATCACGTACCTGACCATCGCCGTGCCGTTCTGCGCGTGGATGATGAAGGGCTTCTTCGACACCATCCCGGTCGAGATCGACGAATCCGGCCGGGTCGACGGGCTCAACCCCTTCGGCACCTTCTGGCGCCTGATCCTCCCGCTCGCCAAGCCCGGCCTCGCCGTCACCGGCTTCTACGCCTTCATCACCGCATGGGGCGAGGTCGCCTACGCCTCGGCCTTCATGGTCGGCGAGGAGAACCTCACCCTCGCGGGCGGGCTGCAGACCTTCGTCACGCAGTACACGTCCAACTGGGGTGCGATGAGCGCGGCCTCCGTGCTGATCGCCATCCCTGCGGCCGTCTTCTTCCTGTTCGCCCAGCGTCACCTCGTCGCCGGTATGACGGCGGGCGCCACCAAGGGCTGACCAACCCTGAGTTGCGCCTTCCGCGCTCGTCGTACGACCACCGGCCCGACCTCTCCAAGGACACCATGACCCAGCACCTCGCCGACGCACTCCCCACCCCGACCGGGACCCGGTCCGGCTGGTGGAGAGACGCGGTGATCTACCAGGTCTATCCGCGCAGCTTCGCCGACTCCAACGGGGACGGCATGGGGGACCTGGCGGGCATCCGCGGCAGACTGCCCTACCTCAAGGAGCTCGGCGTCGACGCCGTCTGGCTGAGCCCCTTCTACGCCTCCCCGCAGGCCGACGCCGGCTACGACGTCGCCGACTACCGGGCCATCGACCCCATGTTCGGCACCCTGCACGACGCCGACGCCGTCATCCGCGAGGCCCATGGGCTGGGCCTGCGCATCATCGTCGACCTCGTCCCCAACCACTGCTCCGACCAGCACGAATGGTTCAAGCAGGCGCTCCGGGAGGGCCCGGGGACCCCGCTGCGCGAACGCTTCCACTTCCGGCCGGGAAAGGGAGAGGCGGGGGAGCTGCCGCCGAACGACTGGGAGTCCATCTTCGGCGGGCCCGCGTGGACGCGGGCCGAGGACGGGGAGTGGTACCTGCACCTCTTCGCGCCCGAGCAGCCCGACTTCAACTGGGAACACCCGGCGGTCCAGGACGAGTTCCGCTCCGTGCTCAGGTTCTGGCTGGACCTGGGGGTGGACGGGTTCCGGATCGACGTGGCCCACGGGCTGGTGAAGGCGGCCGGACTGCCCGACCTGGGGCGGGACGAGCAGCTCAAGCTGCTGGGCAACCAGGTGCTGCCGTTCTTCGACCAGGACGGGGTCCACGAGATCTACCGGTCGTGGCGGAAGGTGCTCGACGAGTACGCGGGCGAGCGGATCGGGGTCGCGGAGGCGTGGGCGCCGAGCGTGGCGCGCACTGCCCTGTACGTGCGGAGCGATGAGCTGCACCAGGCGTTCAACTTCCACTACCTGACGACCGGTTGGGACGCCGTCGCGCTGCGCGCCGCGGTGGACGAGTCGCTCGACGCCATGCGGCCCGTGGGGGCGCCGACCACGTGGGTGCTGTCCAACCACGACGTGGTCCGGCACCGGACGCGGCTCGGCAGCCTCGCGCGGGCGCGGGCGGCCTCGCTGCTGATGCTGGCGCTGCCCGGGTCGGCGTACGTGTACCAGGGGGAGGAGCTGGGGCTGCCGGAGGTGACCGAGCTGCCGGACGAGGTGCGCCAGGACCCGTCGTTCTTCAAGGCGAACGGGCAGGACGGGCTGCGGGACGGGTGCCGCGTGCCGATCCCGTGGTCGGGGGAGTCCGCCCCGTACGGGTTCGGGGAGGGCGGTAGTTGGCTGCCGCAGCCCGAGGAGTGGGCCGAGCTGAGCGTGGAGGCGCAGACCGGGGACGCCGGGTCCACGCTGGAGCTCTACCGTGCGGCGCTGCGGATCCGGCGGGAGCACGCGGATCTGGGTGCGGGGGACGCGGTGGAGTGGCTGGAGGGACCCGAGGGGGTGCTGATGTTCCGGCGGGGGGCGTTCGTGTGCGCCGTCAATACGACCGGGGAGAACGTGCGGATAGCCGGGGTGGGTGGCTCCGTCCTGCTCGCCAGTGGTGAGCTGGGGGCGGAGGCCGATGTGCTGCCCGGTGACACCACCGTGTGGTGGCAGGGGTGAGTTCCCCGTTGCGGCTGACGGACATCGCCTCGCAGGCCCAGGTCAGCGAGGCGACCGTCAGCCGTGTGCTCAACGGCAAGGCGGGCGTGGCGGCCGGCACCCGGCACCGGGTGCTGGCCGCCATGGACCTGCTCGGCTACGAGCGGCCGGTGCGGCTGAAGCGGCGGAGCAACGGGCTGGTGGGGTTGCTGATCCCTGAGTTGACCAATCCGATCTTCCCGGCGTTCGCGCAGGTCATCGAGCAGGCGCTGGCGGGGCACGGGTACACGCCGGTGTTGTGCACACAGACGCCGGGCGGGGCGACGGAGGACGAGCTGGTCGAGCAGCTGGAGGAGCGGGGGGTCACCGGGATCGTCTTCCTGTCCGGGCTGCACGCGGATGCCTCGGCCGATCCGGCGCGGTACCAGCGGCTGGCGGCGCGGGGGGTTCCGTTCGTGATGGTCAACGGGTTCAACGAGCACGTCCAGGCCCCGTTCGTCTCCCCGGACGACCGGGCGGCGGCGGAGATGGCCGTACGGCACCTGGAGGAGCTGGGGCACCGCAGGATCGGGCTGGCCATCGGGCCGACGCGGTACGTGCCCTCCGCCAGGAAGGAGCAGGGCTTCCTGGCGGCCCGGCCGGGGGCGGATGCGGAAGGGCTGGTCCAGCGCACCCTGTTCACCGTCGAGGGGGGTCACGCGGCGGGCATCGCGCTGCTGGAGCGGGGGTGTACGGGGGTGGTGTGCGCGAGCGACATGATGGCGCTGGGCGTCGTACGGGCCGCCCGGGAGCGGGGGCTGCGGGTGCCGGAGGACGTCTCGGTGGTGGGGTTCGACGACTCGCCGCTGATCGCCTTCACCGACCCGCCGCTGACGACGGTCCGCCAGCCGGTGCGGGCCATGGCGACGGCGGCGGTGGGGGCCCTGCTGGAGGCGGTGGCGGGGACGCCGGTGCAGCGGACGGAGTACGTCTTCCAGCCGGAACTGGTGGTCCGGGGGTCGACGGGGCCGGGGTAGGGCGGCTCGCGGTGCGGGCCGGCTGGTACGGGTTCTCGCGGTGCGGGCCCGCCATCTCCCCCTCGACGGGCCGGGGGCCGGGCGGTGGTTGCCCACCCGCCTCCCCGGGTGCGGGGCGGTGGTGTGGGGGGCGGGGTCCCGGCTCGGCGGTCTCAGGGAGGGGTTGGGGGTTTCCCGTCAGTCCCACTGTCCTTCCGGTTCGGGCCGCCCTGTCAAGGGCGCTCCCTTCGGTCGCGTCGCTTCGCGATGGCCTTCGGCCACCCTTGACAGACCGACCCGCCCCGGAAAGACAAGGACTGCCGGGAACCCCCCAAAGGAACGGGACGGTCCGGAGTCAAAGGACCGGCTCCCTCAGCGAGCAGGCGGGGCGGCCGGGGGCCGGCAGACCGGGCATCCGGGCCGACTCCAGAGGGCAAGCGGCGCCGACGTCCGCGTCAGATCGCTACGCGCTCCTCATTTCTCAGCGTCCGGCCCCCGCGTGGGGCTGGTACCCGCACCAAAGGCCAATCAGATTGGCATCCGGGGCCGGTGGGCGCAGCAGATCGCTACGCGCTTCTCTCGTCTTGGCGGCTGCGGGCCGTCCGGGGCTGGTCATAGGCGGGCTGGACGTTGGCCACGGCGGTGGTGAATTCGCGGCCGGAGGCGTTGCGGATGTACGCCAGTTCCATCCAGTGCTCGTATCCGGTGGAGTCCGAGACGTTCTCGTTGATCACGGCCATGAGGACGCCTTCGATGCCGGAGGCGATGTCGCGGACGCGGTGGTGGAGGAGGCGGTGCGGGACGTACTCGTACTGCTCACTCATGGGGTGGCTCCTCGAAGGTGTCGAGGAAGCGCTGCCAGCCGGTGTGGGCGCGGGCGAGCAGGTCGGTGCCGGGGGTGTCTATGACCGTCACACGGGTCGAGGGTTTGTCCGAGGTCTCGGGACTGGACGTCGTGTGGGCGTAGTTGTGGGTGATGTGGCTGGTCATGGGCCACTCCCTGCCGTTGTCAGCGGATGAGGTGACCAGGGTGGGGGTGCGGAAAGGCCCCGACTGACACGCGTTGGTGATAGCCGGGGCCAGGGCCTGACAGGGCGTCGTTAGACGCCCAGCCAGGTGCCGTAGGAGAGGAAGTTGTCGGGCAGCTGGCGGCGGGCGGCCTCCAGGCCGGTGTAGGTGTCGCGGACCGTCTGGTGGTAGCGCGCCTGCTGCGGGGCGGCCTTGCGGGCGCGGAGCAGGTTGTCGAACGACGCGTCCAGGTCGCCGGTCCAGAGGTGTGCTCGGGCGAGCTCCGCGTAGTGGTGGGCCTTTCTCGACTTGGGCCAGTCCTGCGGGATCGCGACGGTGCGTCCGGTCCGCGCGGCGTCTCCGTACTCGTCCAGCTCGGCCAGGACGCTCACCCGGTGGACCTTCACGTTGGTGGGGCCGAAGGAGAGGTAGTGGACGGTGGGCGCTTCACCTGTGCGTGCGGCGATCCGTTCGGCCTCGGACAGGTGGATCTCGGCGGTTGCCCTGTCCTTGGAGCGGCCGGCCATGACCGATGCGCCGAGGTGCAGCTGGCCGGTCACGACCTCGCGTTCCTGGCCCGGGTCGGCCTGTTCCAGAAGGCTCAGGCCGAGGGTGGTGAGGCGCTGACCGGTGCGGTACTGGCCGTCACGGAGGTAGGTGAGGGCGCGCATGTACCGGTAGATGCCGCCGAGGGCGGCGCTGGAGGCGCGTTCGGCGGCCCAGTCCATGCGGGCCAGGGCGATGGTCGCGAGGTCGCCGTAGCCGAGTTTGGTGGCGATGTCGTAGGAGGTTCGGTAGGTGCTGGCCAGCAGGAGCCAGCGTTCGTGTCCGGGCGCCGAGTGCGCGGAGGTGGTGGCCTCCAGGATGAGGCCGGGAACGGCGGCGGCCGCCTGCTTGATCTCCCCGGCTCGGACGGCGATGAGGAGTGATTCGGCGTCGGCGGCCAGGAGTTGATGGGGGCGCGGGGTGATCTCGGGGTCGGCGCCGAGGTCGTAGACGTCCAGGGCTTCACGGATCGGCTGTACGAGGACGTCCAGTTGGTCCTCGCGGAGTTCGGCGGCGTAGGGCTGGCCGAGGACCGTGGCCACGTCGACGCGGAGTGCGCGGGCCACCTGGGCGATGACGTACGGCGAGGCCGGCTTCACGCCCTGCTCCGCCTTCGTCAGGGTGGAGTAGGGGACTTGGGAGAGATCGGAGAGGGCCTTCTGGGTGAGGCCGTGCTGCAGCCGGAGGCGCTTGATGCGTGCGCCGGTGTGGTCGTGCGGGAGAGCGTGCATGCTGGTGCTCCGTTCTGACTCGACACCGGAAACACTAGCCGGGTGGCGGCAGTGCCTGTTCCGTGCGGCCGGGCCCCCGCCGTCCGGCCGCACCGCTGGTGGTGGTGCGCGGGGTCAGGTGGTGAACCTGAGGTCGGTGACCTGGTCGAGGTCGATGCCGTAGCGGGCGTAGACGGCGGTGGTGTTCTCGCCGGTGAGTTCGGTGCGGTCCAGGCCGAGGCGGTCGGCCATGTCCCAGACGGCGTCTTCGGTGTCGGCCTCGATCTCCAGGTACGGGGGGATCAGCGGCCACTCGTCCAGTTCCAGGCGCACGCCGTCGAGCAGCCAGGACGAGCGCCGGTTCTCCTGGTAGGCGCGGGCGGTCAGCCCGGTGGCGGTGAGGAGGGCGTGGGTGGTGTCGAAGTCGGTGACGCCGACCTCGGTCTCGCGGGTGCCGTCGACCTGCTCGGAGGTGATCTCCTTGACGCAGAGGGTGATGGCGGTGCCGGTGTCGCGCAGGCGGACCCATTTGCCGGGGACGGGTGGGATGGTGTCGTAGACGTAGCGGCGCATGTGGCGGTCGGTGATGTGCGTTCCGCCGGCCTTCGCGATGCGGGCGGCGATGTCGGCGGGGTCGATCTCCAGGGCCTTGACTTCGAACTCGGTGATGGCGGTGGTCACAGGGCGGTCCCTTCGGATGGTGTGAGGCGGCGCGGGGCCAACCATTCCTGCCGCAAGCGACCCCGCCGTACGCGTCAGATCGCTACGCGCTTCTCCCGGCTTGGCGGGTGCGGTCTGTCTGGGGCTGGTCATAGGCGGGGTGGACGTTGGCGATGGCGGTCGTGAATTCGCGGCCGGAGGCGTTGCGGATGTACGCCAGTTCCATCCAGTGCTCGTATCCGGTGGAGTCGGAGACGTTTTCGTTGATGACGGCCATGAGGACGCCTTCGATGCCGGAGGCGATGTCGCGGACGCGGTGGTGGAGGAGGCGGTGGGGGACGTACTCGTACTGCTCATCCATGGGGTGGCTCCTCGAAGGTGTCGAGGAAGCGCTGCCAGCCGGTGTGGGCGCGGGTGAGCAGGTCGGTGCCGGGGGTGTCCATGACCGTCACACGGGTTGAGGGTTTGTCCGGGGCTTTGGGGTTGAGGGATTCAGGGGAGTGGGTGTGTGCGGTCATGGCGGGGGTCCCTACCGTCGCGAGTGGTGGGGACGACGGTAGGGGCGGGTCCGGGCGGGCAGGGGCACAGTCTGTGCCCCTTGGTTCAGGCGGTCAGGAGGCCCAGGCGGGTTGCCAGGTCGGAGGCTCGGCGGCGGCGGGACGGGGATTTGGCTTCCGTCTCCTCCAGGATGATCCGGCGGGCGTAGCCGTTGTAGCGGATGGTGTCGGGGGCTGTCGCGTGGGCCTGGGCCAGCGTGGCCAGGGCCACGTCCGGCTGGGCGTCCAGGTGGTAGGCGCGGGCCTGTTCGATGCGGTGGCGGGCCCGGCGGGGGCGGGAGGGGATGGCTTCCGCTTCGGCGCGGGCGGACTGGCGGACGGATTCGCCGCCCGCGTGGAGTTCCACCGCCACGGTGACGGCGTGGGCGCCGATGACCGCCCGGGAGAAGCTCGTGACCGGGTGGAAGTAGGCGGGGGGAAGGGTTTCCGCCAGGAGGCGGGCCTGGTCCCAGTGGTGCCATGCGGTGCCGGTCTCGCCGCGCCGGGCCGCCGTCAGGCCGGCCTCGACGGTGAGTGCGCCCGCCACGGCCCGTACGTCGGCCGTGGCGTCGGGGAGGAGAGGGGTCAGGTAGCGGAGGGTTTCGAGGGTGACGGCGTCGGCCGCCTCGTAGTGGGCGCTGTCGCGGTGGGCCTGGGTGGTGAGCCAGGCCGCCAGGCCGATGGCGTGGGGGTCCTCGGAGTCCTGCGCGGCCGTCATGCCGCGTTCGGCCACCCGCCAGACCAGGGGGGCGTCGGGCTGGTAGGCGCAGAAGAACTGGGCGAGGAAGTAGGTCTCGGCGAGGCGGGCTTGGGCCGCCTTGCGGTCGGCGACGGTCTCCGCCTGCCGGACGGAGGCCTGTGCGTCCCGGATCAGGCCGGGCAGCAGCGCGCCCACGACCTCGCGGTGGTCGGGAGCAGAGTGGCGGGCGGCCCAGGCGCGGGAGAGGCGGGCGGTGAGGTGCGCGGCCGGGGGTGCCTCGTGGGTGCTGCCGAGGTTCAGGGAGTTGAGGGCCTCGCGGACGGCGGCGAAGCGGGGGTGTCCCGGGCCTGCGAAGAGGTCGGCGGGGAGGGACTGGTCCCCCGTGAGCTCGGACAGGTTCCGGACGCGGAGGACTTCGGCGACGCGGAGGACCAGCGGGAGGTGCGGGGTGCGCAGGCGGCCGGTCTCGACCGCCTTGACCCATGAGCCCGATCTGCCCAGGAGACCGCCGAGTTGGCCGCGGGTGAGTCCGCGCCGGGTGCGGAGGATCTGCATTCTCTGGCCGAACACCAGCGGATCGGAGTACGGGTCCGGGGTTGTGTTCTGCGACATGCGGCCTTGCCCCTTCCTTGCAGCTCGACACCGACAGGGTAGGTGGCGGGGCCGGATTCATGTGATCGCGCGTAAGGGCGGAACACTGTCAGGGCAGGCGCCGTTCCATATCGCCGAGGCTCTCACCAGAAGGATGAAGCGGAGGGTGACGGTTGGCGAGCTCGGTCTAGGCTGCGCAGGCAGCGGGGCGGCTCTGGGTGCCGATCCGTTGGCGACCGCTGCCGACCTCTGGAGGTTTGTGATGCTCCGGCGTAAGGAACTCCGCAACTTGGCTGTTGCTGGTGCTGCGATGGGTTTTTCGTCGGCCCACGACCATGAGGCGGTTGCCGTCGATCTCGGGGCGGCGCACGGGGCCGGGAGCCTGGAGCGGCGAGCCGCCGAGTTGTTGCGGGGTCGGTCGTGACGGCTCGTGGCGCGGAGGCCCTGACGGTTGGCGTCGTCGTGCTGACCATGGGGGACCGGCCCGAGGAGTTGCGGGCGCTCCTGGATTCGGTGGCCGGGCAGGAAGGTGACCCGGCGGCCGTCGTGGTGCTCGGCCAGGGTGTGAGGCTGCCCGTCCTTCCGGCGTGGGTGACCGGTGTCGAGTTGCCGGAGAACCTCGGCATCCCGGGCGGCCGGAACGTCGGTGTGCGCGTGCTGCGCGAGGCCGGCGGCGTGGACGTCGTGGTGGTCCTGGACGATGACGGGCTCCTGCCCCGCTCCGATACCTTCCGGCTGGTCCGGGAAGCCTTCGCCGAGAACCCGAGGTTGGGGATCGTAAGCTTCCGGATCGCTGACGAGGAAGGACTGAGTCAGCGCAGGCACGTCCCCCGCCTGGGGGGAGCCGACCCGCTCACGTCCGGACCGGTCACGACGTACCTGGGTGGCGGGCACGCCATCCGCATGCGTGTGATCGACCGGGTCGGTGAGTTCCCGGCGCCGTTCTTCTACGCGCACGAGGAAACCGATTTCGCCTGGCGGGCGCTGGATGCCGGGTGGGAGATCCACTACCGGGCCGACCTCGTGCTCCAGCACCCCCGTACGGAGCCCTCCCGTCACGCCGTCTACTACCGCAACACGGGCCGCAACCGTGTCTGGCTGGCCAAACGCCACCTGCCCGCGGTCCTGGTGCCCGTCTATCTCGCGGCGTGGGCGGTCTACACCGTGGCACAGCGACCGCCGCTCGCCGGGCTCGGCGCCTGGTGGGCCGGATTCTTCGAGGGGGTCCGTCTTCCGTGTCCGCCGCGGCGCCCGATGCGGTGGCGGACGGTGTGGAGGATGACCCGGCTGGGGCGACCGCCGGTGATCTGAAGGCCGGGGAGGGGGCGGCCCGGGCTCGAAGCAACTCCGCCGCAGGGAAAGCGGAATGGGGGGTTTTCGTTCGTTGAGCGGTGCTTCGGTGTCGCTCTCCGGACAACGGCAGGTCAAATCCTTGTTGCGTACCTGTCACTTCGGCCAATCTGCTGGCACTCTCTCAGCCAGTCCCCCACGGCTATCAAGGAGTGACCTCCCCCATGTCCTCATTCCGCACCCCCCGCACGATGCGCGCCGCCGCGATCGTCGCCTCCGCGGCCATGGTCGCCATCGCCGTCCAGACCGGTTCCGCCAGTGCGTCCGCCGAGCGGGAGGCCGGGGCCACCGCGCTCACGCTGTCCTCCGGGGCGCGTGCCCAGGCGATCGGTGAGGCGCAGAGCGCGGCGGCCGGTACCGCGCGTGCCATCGGGCTGGGCGGCGACGAGGCCCTCGTGGCCCGTGACGTCGTCAAGGACGCCGACGGTACGGTCCACACCCGCTACGAGCGCACCTACGCCGGGCTGCCCGTCCTCGGCGGTGACCTCGTCGTCCACCAGAAGAAGGACGGCAGCCGCAAGACCGACAAGGCCGTCGAGGCGAAGATAGCCCCGGCCGGGGCGCGTTCGAGCCTGAGGGCGCCCGCCGGTGCGCGGCAGGTCGTGTGGGCCGCGACCGGCAAGCCGGTCTTCGCCTACGAGGCCGTCGTCAGGGGTACGCAGGCCGACGGCACGCCCAGCGAGCGGCACGTCGTCACGGATGCCGCGACCGGCGCCGAGCTGTACGCGTACGAGGCCATCGACACCGGTGTCGGCGCCAGTGAGTACTCAGGCTCCGTCACCATCGGCACCGCGCCCAGCGGTTCGGTGTTCAGCCTCACCGACACCGCGCGCGGTGGTCACAAGACCTATGACCTGAACGGCGGCTCCTCCGGTACGGGCACCCTGTTCACCGACGCGGACGACAAGTGGGGCGACGGCACCCCGTCGAACCGCCAGACCGCCGCCGTCGACGCCCAGTACGGTGCGGCCGTGACCTGGGACTTCTACAAGTCCGAGCTCGGCCGCAACGGCATCGCCGGTGACGGCAAGGCCGCCTACTCCCGCGTCCACTACGGCAACGCCTACGTGAACGCCTTCTGGGACGACAGCTGCTTCTGCATGACCTACGGTGACGGCCAGAACAACCAGAAGCCGCTGACCGCGCTGGACGTGGCCGGGCACGAGATGAGTCACGGACTCACGGCGGCGACGGCCAAGCTCAACTACAGCCGGGAGTCGGGCGGTCTGAACGAGGCCACCAGCGACATCTTCGGCACGTCGGTGGAGTTCTTCGCCAACAACGCCTCCGACCCGGGCGACTACCTGATCGGCGAGAAGATCGACATCCGGGGCGACGGCAAGCCGCTGCGCTACATGGACAAGCCGAGCAAGGACGGCGCCTCCGCCGACTACTGGTCCAAGACGGTGGGCCGGCTCGACGTCCACAACTCGTCGGGCGTCGCCAACCACTTCTTCTACCTGCTCTCCGAGGGCAGCGGGGCGAAGACGGTCAACGGGGTGGCGTACAACTCGCCGACCTACGACGGCTCCACCGTCGCGGGCATCGGGCGGACCAAGGCCTACAAGATCTGGTACAAGGCCCTGTCCACGTACATGACGTCGACGACCGACTACGCGGGCGCCCGTACGGCGACCCTCAAGGCGACGGCCGACCTGTACGGCTCGACGGGCGTGGAGTACCAGCAGGTGGCGGCCGCCTGGAAGGCCGTCAACGTCAAGTAGTCGTACCGCGGACGCGGACGCGGACGCGGGTGCGGGTGGGGGTGCGGATCGGCGCACCCCCACCCGCTTTTGTCCGTCCGGGACCAGGTCAGTCGCAGGTGTTCAGCATCTCGATGAGCTTCGTGCGTTCGGTCGCCGTGACGCTCAGGCCGTACAGGCTCTTGATGTGCGTCCAGGCTCTGGAGTAGGTGCACCAGTAGAAGGTGTTCGGCGGGGTCCACTGGTCGGGGGCCTGGTCGCCCTTGGAGCGGTTCGAGGCGGCGGAGACCGCGATGAGCTGGGAGTCGTCCAGGTCGTTCGCGAACCGCTTGCGCTTGGCCGTGTCCCAGGTGTCGGCGCCGGAGCGCCAGCCGTTGGCCAGCGGGACCATGTGGTCGATGTCGATCTTGGAGGCCGAGTCGACGGTCTTGTCGTCGTACTCGCTGTACCAGGTGCCCGTGACGGCGCGGCAGGCGGAGTCCTGGGTCACCCCCGCGCCGTCGCGGGAGAGGACCACCTCGCGGGTGTCGCACTCCGCGTACTGCCTGGCCCAGTGCGGGAACATGGCGCGGCTGTAGCCGGCCATGGAGTGTGGGGGCTCGACGGTCAGCCGGTCCAGTTCGGTGCGGACGACGTCGGCCGGCGGGGGCTCCGGGAAGACCCGGCGGTGGTGGAGGGCCGGGGCGGCCGGGGTGGTGCCGTGGGCCGGGGTGGGGGCGAGGACCGGCAGGGCGGCCAGGGCGAGGGCGGACAGGCCGCGCGTCGTCAGGTGCTTGATCACATCACGGGGTGTAGTGGCCGCGGTCAGGCCCGGGGTGGCGGCGGGGCCGGGGGCTAGGCCGCCTGGACCGTCCGGTTCACCTGCAAAAACGGCACTGCGTGCGGTCGGGTACGCGGCTTGGGCGGGTATGTCGGAAACAATTCTGCAATCTCTTGCGCAAGGTCTTGCAACACTCCGGGGTGCCCCCTACGGTCGCGTGCAACCCCCCACACCTCTCCCGCCAGGAGGTTCCCCGCATGTCCCGATCCGAGAGAGGGGCGAGGAGCGGCAGAGTCGCGTTCGCCGCCGCCGTCTTCGCCGCCTCCGCCCTGACCGTCCAGGCCCCGCCCGCGTCCGCCGCCCCGCCCGAGGGCAAGGACGTCACCGCCGTGCTCTTCGAGTGGCGGTTCGACTCCGTCGCCAAGGCGTGCACCGAGAGCCTCGGGCCCGCCGGGTACGGGTACGTCCAGGTCTCGCCGCCGCAGGAGCACATCCAGGGGCCCCAGTGGTGGACCTCGTACCAGCCCGTCAGCTACAAGATCGCCGGACGGCTCGGGGACCGGGCCGCCTTCCAGCGGATGGTCGGCACCTGCCACGCCGCCGGGGTCAAGGTCGTCGCCGACTCCGTCATCAACCACATGGCCGCCGGTGACGGCGTCGGGACCGGCGGGTCCCCGTACACGAAGTACGACTACCCCGGCGTCTACTCCGGCGCCGACATGGACGACTGCCGGGCGACCGTCTCCAACTACCAGGACCGGGCCAACGTCCAGAACTGCGAACTCGTCCAGCTCGCCGACCTCGACACCGGCGAGGAGTACGTGCGGGGGCGGATCGCCGCCTACCTCAACGACCTGCTGTCGCTGGGCGTCGACGGCTTCCGCATCGACGCCGCCAAGCACATGCCCGCGGCCGACCTCGCCAACATCAAGTCCCGGCTCGCCGACCCGAACGCCTACTGGAAGCAGGAGGCGATATACGGGGCCGGCGAGGCCGTGCAGCCCAGCGAGTACCTCGGCAACGGGGACGTGCAGGAGTTCCGGTACGCCCGCGACCTGAAGCGGGTGTTCCAGGGGGAGAAGCTCGCCTATCTGAAGAACTTCGGCGAGGCGTGGGGCTACATGCCCTCCGGGCAGTCGGCGGTCTTCGTCGACAACCACGACACCGAGCGCGTCGGCGACACCCTCAACTACAAGGACGGTGCGAACTACACCCTCGCCTCCGTCTTCATGCTGGCCTGGCCCTACGGCTCCCCGGACGTGCACTCCGGCTACGAGTGGACCGACAAGGACGCCGGCCCGCCCAACGGGGGCACGGTCAACGCCTGTTACAGCGACGGGTGGAAGTGCCAGCACGCCTGGCCGGAGATCTCCTCCATGGTGGGCCTGCGCAACACCGCCCGGGGGCAGGCCGTCACCGACTGGTGGGACAACGGCGGGAACCAGATCGCCTTCGGGCGCGGGACCAAGGCGTACGTGGCCCTCAACCACGAGGGATCGTCCCTGACGCGGACCTTCCAGACCTCCCTCCCCGCCGGGACCTACTGCGACGTCCAGAGCGGCCGCGCGGTGAGCGTCGACTCCGGCGGCCGGTTCACCGTCACCCTCGCCCCCCAGACCGCCCTCGCCCTGCACACCGGCGCCCGCACCTGCACCGGGAGCCCCTCGGCGCCCGCCGGGGCCTCGTTCGCCGTCAACGCCACCACCGTCCCCGGCCAGGACGTCTACGTCACCGGCGACCGGCCGGAGCTCGGCGGCTGGAACACCGGCGCCGCCCTCAAGCTCGACCCGGCCTCCTACCCCGTCTGGAAGCTCGACGTCACCCTCCCCGCCGGGACCGCGTTCTCCTACAAGTACGTCCGCAAGGACGCCTCCGGGAACGTCACCTGGGAGAGCGGGGCCAACCGCTCCGCCACCGTCCCGGCCAACGGCAGGGTCACCCTGACCGACACCTGGCGCAACTGACCCCGCGCCCCCCGACCAGGGCCGCCCGGCACCCCAGACCCTGCCGCGCCGGGCGGCCCTCACCCTCCCCGAGGAGACCCCCTTGATACGCCCCGCAGCGGGGACCGTCGCCGCCGCCCTGGCCGCGACCGTCCTGACGGCCCTGCCCCCCGGCGCGGCCGCCGCCACGCCCCCGGCCCCGCCCTCGGACGCGAAGCTCGCCGCCGAGCCCGCCCGGCACGACCTGACCCGCGAGCAGTTCTACTTCGTCCTCCCGGACCGCTTCGCGAACGGCGACCCGCGCAACGACACCGGCGGACTGACCGGAACCCGGCTCCAGACCGGCCTGGACCCGACCGACAAGGGCTTCTACCAGGGCGGAGACCTCAAGGGGATCACCGACCGGCTCGACTACATCAAGGGGCTCGGCACCACCGCCATCTGGCTGGCGCCGATCTTCAAGAACCAGCCCGTGCAGGGGGAGGGGGCCAACGCCTCCGCCGGCTACCACGGTTACTGGATCACCGACTTCACCCAGGTCGACCCGCACTTCGGCACCAACGCCGACCTCGCCCGCCTCATCGACAAGGCGCACGGCAAGGGGATGAAGGTCTTCTTCGACGTCATCACCAACCACACCGCCGACGTCGTCGACTACGAGGAGGGCTCCCACGACTACCTGTCCAAGGGCGCCTTCCCGTACCTGACCGAGGACGGGGTCCCCTTCGACGACGCCGACTACGCCGACGGGAAGAGGAAGTTCCCCGCCGTCGACGCCGCCGGCACCTTCCCCCGTACGCCCTTCGTCCCCGCCGCCAAGAAGGACCTCAAGTCCCCGGCCTGGCTCAACGACCCGGCGATGTACCACAACCGGGGCGACTCCACCTTCGCCGGGGAATCGGCGGAACAGGGGGACTTCGCCGGGCTCGACGACCTGTGGACCGAGCGTCCCGAGGTCGTCAGCGGCATGGAGAAGATCTACGAGAAGTGGGTCCGCGACTTCGACGTCGACGGCTTCCGCATCGACACCGTCAAGCACGTGGACATGGACTTCTGGACCCGGTGGGCCACCGCCCTGGACCAGTACGCGGCCAAGCACGGACGCAAGGACTTCTTCATGTTCGGCGAGGTCTACTCCGCCGACACCTCCGTCACCTCCCCCTACGTCACCCGCGGCCGCCTCGACGCCACCCTCGACTTCCCGCTCCAGGACGCGATCCGCGCGTACGCCTCCCAGGGCGCACCGGCCGGCCGCCTCGCCTCCGTCCTCGGCGACGACTACCGGTACACGACCGACAAGGCCAACGCCTACGAGCAGGTGACCTTCCTCGGCAACCACGACATGGGCCGCTTCGGCTCCTTCCTCAAGCAGGACCGGCCCGGCGCCGCCGAGCCCGAGCTGCTGGACCGCTACCGGCTCGCCAACGAGCTGATGTTCCTCTCCCGCGGCAACCCGGTCGTGTACTCCGGCGACGAGCAGGGCTTCACCGGCTCCGGCGGGGACAAGGACGCCCGCCAGCCCCTCTTCGGCACCCGGATCGCCGACTACCTCGACGACGACGAGCTCGGCACCAGCCGCACCGCCGCGAGCGACGCCTACGATCCGGAGCACCCTCTCTACAAGCAGATCAGTGCTCTCTCGAAGCTGGTGAAGGCCAACCCGGCCCTGCGCGACGGCGTCCAGAGCGAACGCCTCTCCGACGGCGGCGTCTACGCCTTCGCCCGCACCGACCCCAAGACCCGCACCGAGTACCTGGTCGCCGCCAACAACTCCGCCGAGCCGAGGACCGTCCGGCTCGACGCCCCCGCCGGCGCCCGGTACCGCACCCTCTACGGCGCCCCCGACACCCCCGCCTCCCGCTACTCCACCGGCCTGACCACCGCCTCCACCGACGGCAGGCTCACCGTCACCGTCCCCGCCCACTCCACCACCGTCCTGCGGGCCCCCGCCCCCCCCCCCCCCCCCGCCACCGGACCCGCCCCCACCCTCAAGCCCCCCGCCCCCGGCGCCACCGGCACCGTCGAGCTGTCCGCCGACGTCTCCGGCGGCTCGCTGAACCGCGTCGTCTTCGCCGCGCAGACGGGCAACGGCCCCTGGAAGGTCCTCGGCTCCGCCGACCACGCCCCCTACCAGGTCACCCAGGCCATCGACCCCACCACCCCCGCCGGTACCGCCCTGCGCTACAAGGCCGTGGCCGTCGACTCCACCGGCCGCACCGCCTCCGCCCTCGCCTCGACCACCGCCGGCCAGACCCCGCCGCCCACACCCCCCACCGCCACCCAGCGGGACTACGCCGTCGTCCACTACAACCGCCCCGACGGCAACTACGCCGACTGGCGCCTCTACGCCTGGGGCGACCTCGCGGACGGGGAGGCGACGCCCTGGCCGCAGGGCCACCCCTTCACCGGCCGCGACGCCTACGGCGCCTTCGCCTACGTCCGTCTGAAGCCCGGCGCCACCACCCTCGGCTACCTGGTCATCGACAAGGACGGCACCAAGGACGTCGCCGCCGACCGCACCCTCGACCTGACCCGCGGCGGTGAGGTCTGGCTGGAGCAGGGCAAGGAGACGGCCCGCACCGACCGCCCCGCCTACCCGCCCCAGGACCAGGCCAAGGCCGTCCTCCACTACCAGCGCCCCGACGGCGCCCACGACGGCTGGGGCCTGCACGTGTGGACCGGCGCCGCCACCCCCACCGACTGGTCCAAGCCCCTGCTCCCCGTCCGCACCGACTCCTACGGCGCCGTCTACGAGGTCCCTCTCGCCCCCGGCGCGACCAGCCTGAGCTACATCCTCCACAAGGGCGACGAGAAGGACCTCCCCGCCGACCAGTCCCTCGACCTCAAGGCCACCGGCCACGAGGTGTGGATGCTCGGCGGCCGCCAGGAGTACCTCCTCCCGCAGCCCGCGGGATCCGCCGCCGCCCTCGACCTCACCAAGGCGCAGGCCGTCTGGATCGACCGCGACACCCTCGCCTGGAACGCCCCCCAGACCGCCGCCTCCGCCCAGCTCCTCGCCTCCCCCGACGGCCGGATCACCGCCGACGGCGGTGTCCTGCGGGAATCCGGCGCCCGGTGGCTGCGCCTGAACCGCTCCGCCCTCACCCCGGCCCAGAAGCAGAAGTTCCCGCACCTGGCCCCGTACACCGCCTTCACCGTCGACCCCCGCGACCGCGACCGGGTCCGCGAGGCCCTGCGCGGCCAGCTCGTCGCGAGCGCCCGCGCCGCGAACGGGGCCGTCCTCGCCGCCACCGGCGTCCAGCTCGCCGGCGTCCTCGACGACCTCTACGCCGGCCCCGCGAAGGACACCCCCCTCGGCCCCGTCTTCAAGGACGGCCGCCCCACCCTCTCCGTCTGGGCCCCCACCGCCCGGCAGGTCGACCTCGAACTCGACGGCCGCACCGTCCCCATGCACCGCGACGACACCACCGGCGTCTGGTCCGTGCGCGGCGAACGCTCCTGGACCGGCAAGCCCTACCGCTACGCCGTCACCGTCTGGGCGCCCAGCACCCGGCAGATCGTCCGCAACCTGGTCACCGACCCCTACTCCACCGCCCTGACCACCGACTCCGCCCGCAGCCTCGCCGTCGACCTCGCCGACCCGAAGCTCGCCCCGCCCGGCTGGCGCGACCTGCGCAAGCCCGCCCCCGTCCCCTTCACCAGCGCCCAGATCCAGGAACTCCACATCCGCGACTTCTCCATCGCGGACGCCACGAGCAGGCACCCCGGCCAGTACCTGGCCTTCACCGACACCGACTCCGCCGGCATGCGCCACCTGCGCGAACTGGCCGCCGCCGGCACCTCCTACGTCCACCTGCTGCCCGCCTTCGACTTCGGCAGCGTCCCCGAGGACCCCAAGGACCGCACCGCACCCGCCTGCGACCTCAAGGTCTACGCCCCCGACTCCGAAGCCCAGCAGGCCTGCGTGGCGGCCGCCGCCGCCAAGGACGGCTTCAACTGGGGCTACGACCCGCTGCACTACACCGTCCCCGAGGGCTCGTACGCCAGCGACCCGAACGGCACCGCCCGCACCGCCGAGTTCCGCAGGATGGTCCAGTCGCTGAACGGCGCCGGCCTGCGCACCGTGATGGACGTGGTCTACAACCACACCATCGCCTCCGGACAGGCCGACCAGTCCGTCCTCGACCGCGTCGTCCCCGGCTACTACCAGCGCCTCCTCGCCGACGGCGCCGTCGCCACCTCCACCTGCTGCTCCAACACCGCCCCCGAGAACGCCATGATGGGCCGCCTCGTCGTGGACTCCGTCGTCACCTGGGCCAAGCAGTACAAGGTCGACGGCTTCCGCTTCGACCTGATGGGCCACCACCCGAAGGACAACATCCTCGCCGTCCGCAAGGCCCTCGACGCCCTGACCGTCGCCAAGGACGGGGTCGACGGCAAGAAGATCGTCCTCTACGGGGAGGGCTGGAACTTCGGCGAGGTCGCCGACGACGCCCGCTTCGTCCAGGCCACCCAGAAGAACATGGCCGGAACCGGCATCGCCACCTTCTCCGACCGCGCCCGCGACGCCGTGCGCGGCGGCGGCCCCTTCGACGAGGACCCCCGCGTCCAGGGCTTCGCCACCGGCCTGTTCACCGACCCGAACGGCTCCCCGGCCAACGGCACCCCGGCCGAGCAGCGCGCCGGCCTCCTCCACGACCAGGACCTCCTCAAGGTCGGCCTGACCGGCAACCTGGCCCCGTACGCCTTCACCGACTCCACCGGCCGCCGCACCACCGGCGCCGGGCTCGACTACAACGGCGCCCCGGCCGGCTACGCGGCCGCCCCCGGCGACGCCCTCGCCTACGCGGACGCCCACGACAACGAGTCCCTGTACGACGCCCTGGCCTACAAGCTCCCCGCCGGCACGCCCACCGCCGACCGGGCCCGGATGCAGGTCCTCGCGATGGCCACCGCCGCCCTCTCCCAGGGCCCGGCCCTCTCCCAGGCGGGCAGCGACCTGCTGCGCTCGAAGTCCCTGGACCGCAACTCCTTCGACAGCGGAGACTGGTTCAACGCCCTGCACTGGGACTGCCGCACCGGCAACGGCTTCGGCCGGGGCCTGCCGCCCGCCGCCGACAACCGTGCCAAATGGCCCTACGCCAAACCCCTGCTGACCGGCCCGGTCCCCGGCTGCGCGGACATCGACGGAGCCTCGGCCGCCTACCGCGACCTGCTGAGGATCCGCACGTCCGAACCCGCCTTCGCCCTCACCACGGCCCGGCAGGTCCAGGACCGGCTGTCCTTCCCGCTGTCCGGCCCCGACGAGACCCCGGGCGTCCTCACCATGGCCGTCGGCGACCTCGTGGTGGTCTTCAACGCCACCCCCGCCGCCCAGGCCCAGCACGTGTCAGCCCTCGCCGGCACCGGCTACGCCCTGCACCCGGTCCAGGCGGGCGGCTCCGACCCGGCGGTCAAGTCGTCCGCGTACGAACGGGCCACGGGCGAGTTCACCGTCCCGGCGCGCACGGTCGCCGTCTTCAAGCGGAGCTGACCGGCGCTCCCGACCTGCGACCCCGAGGGGGAGGCACCGGCCGCGTCCGGTACCTCCCCCTCGGCGCGTCCCCGGTCAGACCCAGACGCGGACGGCTTCCATCCGCCGGGACTGCCCGGTCGTGCCCACGTACACCGGGTTCCCGTTGAGGGCGTTCAGCCAGCCGTAGTCCGCCACGTGCGCCTGCGCCGCCACGCTGCCGTTGCCGACCTGGAGGCCGAGCGCCTCCATCCGCCGGGACTGCCCCGTGGTGCCGACCGTCACCGCCTGGCCGTCGGCCGCGCACCGCCAGCCCTGCCAGCCGATGTCCGCCAGATGGGCGTCGGCACAGATCCCGCCGGTCCCGCTGGTCGCGATGGTGAGCGCCTCCATCCGGCGCGACTGCCCGGTGGTGCCGGCCACGGCGCCGTTGCACACCGCCGACTGCCAGCCGACGTCCTGGACGTGGGCCGCGTAGCAGACCGACCGGGCGGCCGGCGCGAGCGCGTGCTGCCGGGCGGCCGCCGCCTGGACGTCCGCGATCACCGAGGCCGGCGCCTCGGCCACCGCCCCGTCCCGCGCAGGCGCCGACGGCAGCGGCTGGGCCCCGGCCACGCCCGTGGCCCCCAGTAAGCCCGCCAGCGCCAGCCCCAAGACGGCGCCCGCGGACCTGCTCATGGAAATCCTCATGGTGTTCCCCTCCTGGTACCGACTGGTCGAGACCATCAGTACCGGCGGGCCGGGAACCCGGGCAACCGGTCCCCGCGCGGACGGCCGAGAGCCGCCCCGGCATGGCGTGCGCGGCGGACTTGCGCCCCGGAGCCGCGCCGTGCCTGCCGTTCCCGCCGCCCCGCCGCCCCGCCGCCCCCGCGCCTCAGACGTCGAGGCGCCGCTCCAGCAGGATCACCCCGTACACCCGGCCGTCCTTGCCCTGCTTCGAGGGGAACTCGCCCACCACCCGGTAGCCCGCGCCCTGGTAGTACGCCAGCAGCCGCGGGTTCGTGGACACGCAGTCCAGCCGCGCCCGCTCCCGCCCGGTCCGGGCGATCCGCCGCTCGGCGTGTTCGAGGATCCGCAGCCCGGCCCCGGGAGGGGCCGTCTCACGGTCCACCATCAGCCGGTGCACGTAGCCCGCGACCGGCGGCTGGACCCCCCAGGCCTCCTCGTCGGACCACCACAGCTCGTACGCCCCGACCACCTGCCCGTCGGCGTCGGCCGCGAGCCACACCTCCCCGTCGCGCATCTTCCCCCGGAAGTGCGCGGCGTCCTTCTCGCCCGGCTTCCACTGGTCGATGCCCTGCTTGCGCATCCACCGGGCGGCCTGGTCGTACAGCTTCACCAGGATTCCGGCGTCCTTCTCCTCGGCCGCGCGGAACACGATCCCGTCGTCAATGATCACGCGGGCATTATCGCCAGCGCGGCGGCCGGGTCACACCCGCCCCGCACCCCGCCGTCACATCGCCCGTCCGCCCTCGCGCGGCCCCGGCACCAGCGCCGCCAGCCGCCCGACCAGTTCGCCGAACGGACCGTCGGCCGGTTCGCCCGCCAGGATCCGTACGAGGATCCCCGCCATCTCCGCGTCGTACGCCGCGCTCACGGCGGCCAGCGCGGCGAAGTCGTGGACCAGCTGGAGCTCCAGCTCGGCCCGCGGGATCCGCCGCCCGTCCAGCCACAGCAGCGCCGTCGACTCGGCCAGCGACACCCAGGACCGCACCACCAGCTCCAGCCGGGCCGGGGGCTCCTCGACGCCGATGTGCAGCAGGATCTGCTCGTACGCGGCCTGCCGCACCTCGTCGATCATCGCGTTGGCCCGGCTGCTGCCCGCGGCCGGACCGCCGCGCAGCAACGCCGAGAAACCGGGCCCGTGTTCGTCGACGAACGCGAAGTACCGGCCCATCACCCGCAGCAGCCGGGCCCCGAGCGGCCCGTCGTGCGGCTCGACGAACCGCTCGGCCAGCTCGTCGGCGGCCCGCCGCAGCGCCGCCTCGTACAGGCTCAGCTTGCCCGGGAAGTAGTGGTAGACGAGCGGCCGGGATATCCCGGCCGCCGCCGCGATCTCGTCGATCGACACGTCGTCGGGGGAGCGGTGGCTGAACAGCTCCAGGGCAACCCCGATCAGCTGCTGCCGCCGCTCCTCGACACCCATCCTGCGCCGCACCCCGGTCGTCATGCCGAACACCCTACTTCGAGGGCGGGCGGGCCACTTGTTCAGAGGTCCAGAGCGAGCCGGTCCGAGGCGGCCCGGGAGACGCACAGCAGCATGGAGTCCGCGCGCTCCTCGTCGGTCAGGAGCTCGTCGCGGTGATCGACCGCGCCGGCCAGCACCCGGTGCCGGCAGGTCCCGCAGAAGCCCTGCTCACAGGAGTACGGGGTGTCCGGCAGGACCCGGCGCACCGCCGTCAGCGCGGACTCGCCGGCCCCGACCTCCACCTCGCCGCCCGTGCGGGCGAGTTCGACGGTGAAGGCCCGCGCCGGGCCGGTCACGGCCGCGCCGAACCGCTCCAGGTGCACCGCCGACGGGTCCGGGGCGGCCGCCGCGACGGCCTCCATCAGCGGGTCCGGGCCGCAGCAGTACACCAGGGCGCCCGGCCGGAGCGCAGCCAGCGGGGCCAGGTCGGGCAGGCCCGCCTCGTCCTGTGCGACGACCGTGACCCGGTCCCCGTAGCCGGCGAGTTCGTCCAGGAACGGCATCGAGGCGCGCGAACGGCCCCCGTACAGCAGGGTCCAGTCGGCGCCGGCGGCCGTCGCCGCGCGGAGCATGGGCAGCACCGGGGTGATGCCGATGCCGCCCGCGACGAAGGCGTACGAGGGGGCGGGCAGCAGCTCGAAGCGGTTGCGCGGCGCCCGCACGTCCAGTTCGGCGCCCTCCACCAGCTGCTCGTGCGCCTCGCGGGAGCCCCCGCGTCCGTCCTCGACCAGGCGGACCGCGATCGTGTAGCGGCCGGTGTCGGCCGGGTCCCCGCACAGCGAGTACTGGCGCACCAGCCCCGACGGCAGCCGCACGTCCAGGTGCGAGCCGGGGGTCCACTCCGGCAGCTCGCCGGACTCCAGCACCAGCCGCAGCACCCCCTCGGCGGGCTCGGTGCGCGAGACGATCAGGGTGCGCAGCCAGCGGCGCGGGGAGTGGCCCGAGACCGGGGTCTCCAGCGCGGGCAGCGGCCACAGGGGGGAGCGGCCGATGCGCCGGCGCAGCGCGCGCCGGGTGAGGACGGCGGCCCCCGCCACCGCCGTGACGGCCAGGGCCCGCCTCACGGCCGCACCCCGCCGTTGGCGCCGGGGGAGGAGGCCAGGTAGGCCACGGCCTGGGCGGTGGAACCCTCCTGCGAGGGGTGGTACGTCCGCGAGAGGTAGGTCGGGATCGACCTGACCATGGCCCCCGTGGAGGGCAGCACCCCCCTGCGCCCGGCCCGGACGAACTGGCCGAGGGAGGCCTTGGCGCCGGGCCGCTGGGGGTCGTTCTCCATGAAGAAGCGGGCGCCGCGCTGCCACAGGAAGACCAGGGCGGCGAAGGCGGTGGCCCAGGTCCGGGCCCGGCGGCGGTAGTTGCCGTCCACGTGCATGAACAGGTCGAAGGCCACCGAGCGGTGCTCGACCTCCTCCGCGCCGTGCCAGCGCAGCAGGTCCAGCATCATCGGATCGGCGCCGCGCCGGTCCAGCTCCCGGGCGTTGAGCACCCAGTCGCCGAGGAACGCCGTGTAGTGCTCGATCGCCGCGATCATCGCGACGCGCTCCATCAGCCACCACTTGCGGGCCCGGCCGGGCGGCAGGGTGCGGTCGCCGAGGAGCTTCTCGAAGAGCCAGTCGACCTGCGCGGTGTAGGGGGTGGGGTCGAGGCCGAGGCGCTTGAGGTGGGGGAGCACGTCGTCGTGGGCGGCGGCGTGCATGGCCTCCTGCCCGATGAACCCGACGACGTCCGCCCGCAGCCGCTCGTCCGTGATGTACGGGAGCACCTGCTTGTAGACGTGCACGAACCAGCGCTCACCGGCGGGCAGGAGCAGGTGCAGCACGTTGATGGTGTGCCCGGCGAAGGGCTCGCCGGGCAGCCAGTGCAGCGGGGTGTCCTCCCAGGAGAAGGAGACGTTCCGCGCCTGGAGGTCTATGTGTTCCGACGCCACGGGGGCGGGCGCGAGCGGCGTATTAGACATGGCGTCAATGTACTGAGGGGTACGGGAGAGGGAAACCCCTCCGGCACCCCCGATCCCGGAACCTAGCGGAGCGCCCCCGCCTTGCTGCCGTCCGTCAGCTTGCCCGAGAGGTCCACCTGCGCCCCCTCCGGCGCCTTGACCGCCAGCCGGTTGCCGTTCGCGCTGCCGTTCACCCCGGCCCCCGTCGCCGTCAGGGAGGCGAACTGCGCGCTCCCCGCCGCCAGGACGTACCACTGCCCCGCCCGGGACTTCCACAGCACCCCGGCCAGCACCCTCGGCTCCCGCGGGCCGCACGCCGGGGACCCCTCCGCCTTGGCCGCCTGCGCCGCCAGCGGCGCCCCCGGGGCCAGGAACTGCACCTGGACCCGGTCCGCCGCCCCCTGCCAGGTCTCGGCCCGGCTGCACAGCCAGGTCGCCGCCCCGTCGCCCTCCGGCAGCGGCTGCTTCGCGTACGTCCACGCGTTGACGGACCGCACCCCGTGCGAACGCACCGACGGCAGCAGGCACGCCGTCTTCGACCACTCGCCGAGCTCCGCCGCCTCCGTCACGTCCCGCGCCGCGCCCGGCGCGCCCGAGGTCAGCCGGGCCGGGGTCAGCTCGCCCAGGTCGGTGACCAGCCGGGTGGCCCCGTCGCCGGTCAGCGCCAGCGCGTTCCAGCTGGTGCACTCGCCGTTCGCCGCCGGCCCCAGCACCGGCGGGGTCAGCCCGTCCGGGGTGAGCTTCAGCGCGGCCGGCTCGTCAGCCGGCTTCAGCAGGTCGCGCACCGCGGCCCCGCTGACCCAGGGGGCCGTCAGATAGCGGACGTTGCCGTCGACCCGGCTGAGCACCAGGGCCGTCGCGGTGTCCGCCGTCGCCCCGTCGGTCCGGGCGAAGTCCAGGGCCGCGCCGGCCGTCCCGCTGCGCGGCTCGGCGTACCGCACCACCCGCAGCCCGTCGTACAGCAGCACCACCACCGCTTGGTCGACCGTGCCCGCGAACAGCAGCTGCGGCGGTCCCATCGGCGGCCCCGCCGGGGTCCCGGGCGTGGCCGACACCACCACCGCCTTACCCGGCCGCGCCCACACGGCCAGCGCCCGCCGCAGCAGCTCGGTGTCCCCGGCCCGGTCGCCGCGCGCCGGCCAGGCGGAGTAGTCGGTACGGGAGGACGTGCGCCACGCGGCGGGCGCGACCCGCACCAGCTGCCCCGGGTCCAGGGCCTGCTGCGCCGCCGCGTTGAGCGCGTACGGCGGGGCGGCGGGCCCGTCCGCGCCCCAGCCGCCGCCCGGCAGCGCCAGCAGCGTCCCGCACACCGCGAGGGCGGCCGCTCCGGCCACCGCCGCCCGCGCGAACCGGCGGCGGCGCAGCAGGTCGGTGGGCCGGGCCTGGAGCACGCACGGGTCGAACTCGGGGGAGGCGAACAGGGCGTCGTGCGCCGGATCACCGGACTCCGCGACCGCCGCCGCCGGGTCGGCCACCCCGGCCTCCGCCAGCACCCGCAGCACGTCCGGCTCCGCCAGCCCCTCCAGCGCCCGCAGCACGCACGCCGCCCGGCCCGGGCCGTTCAGGGTGGCCAGCCACTGGTCCAGGGCCAGCTCCTCGGCCCCGCCCGCCCGGGGGAACAGCCGCAGCCCCCACACCTGCGGGAGCAGCGCCGGCAGCTGCCCGCGCAGCGGGAGCGCCTTGAAGGTCAGCGGGATCCCCGCCTCCAGGGCGGACCGCAGCACCCGCAGCCGCACGTACGCGTACCCCGACTCGGGCCCGCCCAGCCCGCCCCGCTGCGCCGGCACCCCGCCCTGCACCGCCCCGGCGTCGGCGGCCCGCCGCCCGCGCGGCAGCGCGCGCTGGGTCAGCGAGTGGGCGGTGAGCACCCGCCGGTTGCGGCCGAGGGAGGGCGGCAGCACCAGATAGGCGAGCCGCACCAGCCGCGGGTAGTGCTCGACGATGGCGGCCTCGGCCTGCTCGACGTCGGGGGGCAGGGGGCGGGTGGCGGTATCCGGCGCAGTCACGTTCAGCAGAACGAGCGAATCGTGGGATGGTCACCCGCACCAGCGCACACGTTCGGACGAATCGGGTGCGCCGGGCGTGACGTCCGGCCGGACCGGGGGTCAGGCGATGAGGCGGGCGCGCAGCGCCTCGACCGTCTCGTCCGGGACGCCCAGACCCTCGCGGACGTACTTCTCCATCGACCCGTAGCGGATCCGGACCTCGTCCAGGCCCGCCTCCAGGTACGAGGGGAACACGCCGATCAGCGCCAGCGCGATGTCCGGGTCCCCGCCGGCGGCGGTGAAGCCCTCGATCATCGGGGCGAAGGCCGCCTTCACCGCCGGGTTCACCGACAGGTACTCGGCCATCAGGGTGTCGTCGTCGGCGCCGAGCAGCGACAGCACCACCGTCGCGCCCCAGCCCGTACGGTCCTTGCCGGCCGTGCAGTGGAACAGCAGCGGACCCGCCTGCGGGTCGGCCGCCTCGGTCAGCAGCGTCCGGTACGCGGAGTGCGCGGAGGAGGTGCTGACGAAGGACCGGTAGACCGAGCCGAACAGGGCCTGCGCCTTGCCGTCGCCCAGGTGCTCCTCGGCCACCACCGGGTCCGCGAGGAGGTCCTTGAGCTGGGCCGCGGCGGGCATCCGGGACTCGCTCATCTTGTCCGCCAGGACGTCGCGCACCAGCAGCCGGACCCCGTCCGGTATCCGGTCCGGGTGGTCGGCGCGCTCGGCGTCGCTGCGCAGGTCGATGACCGTGCGCAGGCCCAGGGCGGCCACCGCCGGGTCCGCGCCGGGGTCGAGCCGGTCGAGGGCGCCGGAGCGCAGCAGGAGGCCGGAGCGGACGGTACGGCCGCCGGTGAGCGGGGTGCCACCGAGGTCGCGGAGGTTGGCGACGGTGGTGGAGGGCTTGGCGGTCATCGTGGCGGCTCCAGCGTTCTGCGGTCAGCGCGCGGTGCGGGAGGAACCGGCCGCGCGGGGTGAGGTGACTCGTGTCAGGCGTGGTCGCGAAGCGGTGGCGGCCGCTGTCGCGCCGGTGCGCTCAGATATGAGCGATTTTCCGATGTTTTGATGCGGAAAGACAATCGACGGCGAACGAGACCCCGATGCCGAGGCCCAGCGCCACCAGGTGCCCGGCGTCCGTGAAGGTGCGCTCGCGCCGCAGCACCGGCCGCACGGCGAGCGCCAGCAGCCCGGCCCGGACCGTCGTGCGCACGGGGCCGCGCGGCAGGGCCGAGGTCAGCGCGCCGAGGACGGCGTTGAACCCGTAGCTCGTGCCGACGTCCACGGCGCGGCGGGTCTCACGGTCGGCCGTGCGGCGCAGCACCCCGTAGACGAGGAGCGTCGCCGAGGCGTGCCCGAAGAGGAAGACGGCGGCGGTCCACCAGGCCCCGTACGCGTACTCGGCGTAGCCCAGCACCGCGACCAGCAGCAGGGCGTACGGCAGCGGCATCGGCTCCTCGACGACGAGCGCGCTGCTCAGCAGGGTCTCCCAGCGGCCGCCGTCGAGGTTGTCGACGTTCGTCGAGCAGTCGCGCAGCATCCGCTCCCGCTCGGCCGGGGCCAGTCGCTCCAGGGCGTGGGCCCCGAGCTGGACCCCGCCGGCGTAGAGCGCGGCCAGCGGGCCTGCGGGCGGCTTCGACCATGACCAGGGCTGTGGGTTCACCCGTCCATGATCGGATACGGGTCCGGCGCGTGCGGCGGCGGGCCCCGTGAGAGCATGACCGGGACATGTCCGATCCCCGCCCCCGCGTGCCGATGCGCGCCCCGCGCGCCGCGATGTTCGCGGCGGTGTGCGTGGCGCTGGCCGCCGTGGGCCACGTCCACATGTCGGGGCAGGACATCCCCCTCGGCCGGCTCCTCGGGGCCTTCGCCGCGGTCGCCGCCCTCGCCTGGGCGGCGGCGGGCCGCCGCCGCGGCCCCCTGGGCATCACCGCGTCCCTGCTGGCGGTCCAGGCCGCCCTGCACACCGCGTTCTCCCAGGGCCAGGCCCACGGCTCCACCCCGATGGCGCACCACCACCCCACGGGCCACACGGCACCACCCCGCCCGTCGGCCCTGTCCGAGGGGCTTGCTCCGCCGTCGGGCACGGCCCACACGGGCGGGGCTCAGCCCTCCGGTCTGCCGGACGCCACCGGGGCGGCCCACGCGGGCACGACCCACGCGGGCGGTCTGGCCGACGGGATGGGGTCGGGTACCGGGGCGGTTCACTCGGGGGGTCTGGCTGACGGGCTGGCTTCGGCTGCCGGGACGGCCCACACGGGCGCGGCTCCTGCGGGCGGTCTGGCGGACGGGCTGGGCTCGACCGCCGCGGCGGCCCACGGGGGCGCGGCCCATGCGTCCGGGCTGGCTGACGGGCTGGCTTCGGGTAGCGGGACGGTCCACTCGGGCATGGCGCATGCGTCCGGGCTGGCCGACGGGCTGGCTTCGGCCTCCGGTATGGCCCACTCGGGCATGGCGCACGGCTCCGGACTGGCCGACGGGCTGGGGTCCGCGACCGGGATGGCCCATTCCGGTGCGGCCCACGCCACCGGAATGGCCGACGGCATGGGCTCCATGCCCGGAATGGCCGACGGCTTGGGCTCCATGCCCGGGATGGCCGACGGCTTGGGCTCCATGCCCGGGATGGCCGACGGTATGGGCGGCGGGCTCGTCGATCTGCTCGGGATGGCCGGGCACGGCGGCTTCGGCATGGTCGCCGCGCACCTGCTCGCCGGGCTCTTCTGCGCGGCCTGGCTCGCCTGGGGCGAGGCCGCCGTGTTCCGGCTGGCCGGGGCCCTCGGGGCCACCGCCCTGCTGGCCGCCCGCCCGCTCGTCCGCGTCCTCACGCTGCTCCGCACCCGGATCGCCCCCGTGCCGCGCCCGCCCGCGCACCGGCCCGGGTACCCACGGCCGCGCCGCCTGCGCGGAGCCGTACACGCGCATACGGCCGTGCGCCGGGGCCCGCCCCGTCGGCGAAGCACCCGCACCACGGCCCTCCGGCCGCTTCCTGCCCGCGCCTGACCGGCGCACCCTCCGCTGGCGAGGGGGCGGCGAGACCGGGGGCCGATTCCCCCGTTTCGCCGAACCCTAGGACCGACATGTCCCTTGACGACCTCACGGGCGCCCCCACCCGGGCCACCGAGGCCGACCCGAAGCCGACCCCCGCCCCCGACACCACCCCCGCCCCCGCGTCCGACCCGGCACCCGGCGCCACGCCGGAGCCCGCTCCCGCGCCCGGCGCCGACGGCCCGTCCGCGTCCGGCCCCGCGCCCGAAGCCGGAGCCGCCCCCGACACTGCCCCCGCCGCCGCGTCCGTACCCGCACCCGGTGCCATGCCGGATCCCGCTCCCGCGCCCGGCGCCGACGGCTCGTCCGCGTCCGGCCCCGCGCCCGGCGCCCGGCCGGAGCCCGCTCCCGCCCCCGGCACCGCCCCCGCCACGCCCCTGCGAGGGACCGGTGGAGGCGCCGGGTGGGCCGCCCTGCGGCCGCTGTTGTTGCGGGTGCACTTCTACGCCGGGCTGCTCATAGCCCCGGTGCTCTTCCTCGCCGCCGCCACCGGGCTGCTGTACGCCGGTTCCTGGCAGGCCGAGCGGATCCTCTACTCCCACGAGCTGACCGTCGACCGGGTCGGTGAGGCCGCCGTCCCCCTCGGTACCCAGGTGAAGGCCGCCAAGGCCGCCGAACCCGGGGGCAAGGTCGTCGGCGTGTGGCCCGCGCCCGAGCCCGACGCCACCACCCGGGTGATCATGGAGGACCCGAAGCTGGAGGAGGGCAAGACCCTCACCGTCTTCGTCGACCCCTACACCGCCGAGGTCCGCGGGCAGCTCACCACCAGCGGTGACGCCCTCCCGCTGCGCGCCTGGCTGAGCGAGTTCCACGCGAGCCTCCAGCTGGGCGAGTTCGGCCGGAACTACAGCGAACTCGCCGCCAGCTGGCTGTGGGTGGTCGCCCTCGGCGGCCTCGCCCTGTGGATCGGCCGCCGCCGCACCCGCAAGGCCGCCCTCCTCGTCCCCGACCGGAAGGCCACCGGCCGCCGCAAGACCCTCTCCTGGCACGGCAGCATCGGCCTCTGGGCCGCCGTGGGCCTCGTCGGCCTCTCCGCGACCGGCCTGACCTGGTCGAAGTACGCCGGTGAGAACATCGGGCAGCTCCAGGACCGGCTCGGCGGGGCCACCCCCTCCGTCGCCGCGAAGCTGACGCCGGGCTCCGGGGACGGGGCCGGGGCCGGCGACGGCGGCGGCGAGCACGCCGGCCACGTCATGCCCGACGGCACCGAGATGTCCATGCCGATGCCCGCCGCCGACATCGGCATCGACGAGGCCGTCGCCGCCGCCCGCGCGGCCGGGGTCACCGAGAGCCTGCGCGTCACCCTGCCCGCCCAGGGCAAGGGCTACGTGATCAAGGAGACCGACAAGACCCTTCCCGTGCACCTGGACTCGGTCGCCGTCGACCCCGCCGACGGCCGCGTCATGGACGAGCTCCGCTTCGCGGACTACCCGCTGCTCGCGCAGCTGACCCGGTTCGGGATCGACCTGCACATGGGCCTGACCTTCGGGATCGCCAACCAGATCGCGCTGGCCGCGCTCGCCGTCGCGGTGATGTTCCTGATCGTCTGGGGCTACCGGATGTGGTGGATGCGCCGGCCCACCAAGGACCGCGCCCTCTCCGTCGGCCGCGCCCACCCGCGCGGGGCCTGGCGCCGGCTGCCGGTGACCGTGCTGCTGCCGTTCGCCTGCGTGACCGCCGTCATCGGCTGGTTCATCCCGCTGCTGGGGATCAGCCTGGTGGCGTTCCTCGCGGTGGACGTCGCCCTCGGCCTCGTCTCCCGCAGGCGGGCGGCGACGGCCGGGGCCGCGTAGCGACGACGGTGGGCCCGTACGCGTGCGATCGCGTACGGGCCCACCGTCATACCGGCCGTCACGGCGTGTACTTGTACCCCACGCGGCGGACGGTCTGGATGGCCCCGCGGTGCGCCGCGCCCAGCTTGCGGCGCAGCCGGGCGATGTGGACGTCGACGGTCCGGCCGTCGCCGACGTGGCCGTAGCCCCACACCGTGGTCACCAGCTGGTCCCGGCTGTGCACCCGGTGCGGGTGCGCCACCAGGTGGGCGAGGAGCTCGAACTCCAGGTAGGTCAGGTCCAGCACCTCGCCGTCGACCTCCGCCGTGCGCTGGGCGGCGTCGATCCGCACGAGCGCGTCTCCGGTCGTCGTCGAGGCCTGCGCCGCAGGCTGGACGGGCGGGACCGGCCCCGGTCCCGGTACGGGAACGGACTGCGGGGCGAAGGCGATCGGGTGCTGGTCGGCCGGTACGAGGACCAGGTAGCCGACCATCGGCGGCTGGCCCGGCAGCGCGGGCACGGTGTGCTGGGGCGCGGGCAGCCAGGTGGCGCCCGGCGGGAGCAGGTCCACCACCCGGGCCACCTCGTCCCGCTCCACGGCGCGCAGCCGGTGGCGCGGCCCGGTCGGGAACGGCGGGAAGGGCAGGGGGGCGGAGGTCGCGGCGGAGGCGGCGGAGGTGATGGAGCGGGTGTTAGCCATGAGTGGTCAGCTCTTTCACGCGGAGTGGTCGGCAGAAGACGTACGTGTGCAAGGGCACGTGTGCGTATGCACGTAGTCGTTGCGTACCGCGCAGACCGAAGGCCTCGGGCGGGTCTGGTGAGAGGTCCCGGAAGGCTTTAGAGGGCCGGCGCGTTCTCGGCGCGGCAACACACCCGGTCGAAGTCGTGGTCCTGACGGGACGGCCAGAACGGCTCCAGGTCGCTGCGACCTGTCGGGGTGTACGGATGGCTGGCCATGGGCGTCATTGAAGCAGAAACCGGGGGCCCGGGGCAGGCGGCGTCTCACTTCGTGGATCGGAATCTCATATTCCGTCGTCAAGTCTTCGTCAGGCCGCCACAATCCCGACATACCGTCAGCGGAAAGGCCGCCGCCCGCCCTCCCCGGAGCGGGGACGGCGGGCGGCGGGCGGGGTCGGCGGGGCCGGGGTCAGAGCAGGCCGTCGCGCTCCAGGGCGGTGCAGCAGGTGTCCACCATCAGGCGGGTCACCACGTACGGGTCCACGTTCGCGTTCGGGCGGCGGTCCTCGATGTAGCCCTTGCCGTCCTTCTCCACCTGCCACGGGATGCGCACCGACGCGCCGCGGTCCGAGACCCCGTAGCTGAACTCGTTCCACGGGGCCGTCTCGTGCAGGCCCGTCAGCCGCTCGTCGATCCCCGCGCCGTAGTTCTTGACGTGGTCGAGCGGCTTGCTGCCCTCGCCCAGCGCCTCGCACGCGGAGATGATCGCGCGGTAGTCCTCGCGCATCGCCTTCGTCGAGAAGTTGGTGTGCGCGCCCGCCCCGTTCCAGTCGCCCTTGACGGGCTTGGGGTTCAGCGTCGCCGACACGTTGAACTCCTCCGCCGTGCGGTACAGCAGCCAGCGCGCGATCCACAGCTGGTCGGAGACCTCCAGCGGGCCCACCGGACCGACCTGGAACTCCCACTGGCCGGGCATGACCTCGGCGTTGATGCCGGAGATCTCCAGCCCCGCCGCAAGACAGTGGTCCAGGTGCTTCTCGACGATCTCACGGCCGAAGATCTCGTCCGCCCCGACCCCGCAGTAGTAGCCGCCCTGCGCCGCCGG
Organism: Streptomyces sp. NPDC089915; assembly: GCF_040684675.1. Classification (NCBI taxonomy): domain Bacteria; kingdom Bacillati; phylum Actinomycetota; class Actinomycetes; order Kitasatosporales; family Streptomycetaceae; genus Streptomyces; species Streptomyces sp. NPDC089915. The sequence continues at coordinate 81,216 of NZ_JBFBGN010000010.1, forward strand.
GAAGCCGCCGACCGGGAATCCGAGCGGCCGGGCCCCGTCGAAGAAGGTGTACTCCTGCTCGATGCCGAAGACCGGCTCCTGCGCGGCGAACCGCTCCGCGACCGGACGCAGCCGCGCGCGGGTGTTCGACTCGTGCGGGGTCATGTCGATGTTCAGGACCTCGCACAGCACCAGGATGTCCTCCCCGCCGCGGATCGGGTCCGGGCAGGAGAAGACGGGCTGGAGCACGCGGTCCGAGGCGTGCCCCTCCGCCTGGTTGGTGCTGGAGCCGTCGAAGCCCCAGATCGGCAGCTCCGCGCCGTCCGCCAGGATCTTCGTCTTGGAGCGGAGCTTCGCCGTCGGCTCGGTGCCGTCGATCCAGATGTACTCAGCCTTGTGACTCACGGGCCCATCCATCCTGACTCTGCGGGTGCTGCGTCTTGGCCGAAAGCGTCCCCCTCGGCGATTTCTCATCCGTTGCCCGTATGTGAACCCCTTGTTACCGGGGTTTACGCCGCAGGTCGGGTGGCCCGTGCGGGTTGGCGGCCGTGCATCCGTCCGAGTGGGGCAGACTGAGCGGGTGAGCATTTCGTATGATTTGAACTCCTCCGGCGGGGACCCCGAGCGGACCCCCGGCCACCCCCGCCCCCGTGTCGGCCTGCTGGGAACCGGCCCCTGGGCCCGCCGCACCCACGCCCCCGCCCTCGCCGCCCACGCCGGCTCCGAATTCACCGGAGTCTGGGGCCGCAGGCCCGAAGCGGCGGCCGAGCTGGCGGCCGCCTTCGGGGTGAAGGTGTACGAAGACCCCGACGCGCTGTTCGCCGACTGCGACGTGGTCGCCTTCGCCCTCCCGCCGGACGTCCAGGCCCCCCTCGCCGTCCGCGCGGCCGCCGCCGGCTGCCACCTGCTCCTCGACAAGCCCCTCGCCACCACCGTCGGCGACGCCCGGGCCGTCGCCGACGCCGCCGCCGCGCACGGCGTCGCCTCCGTCGTCTTCCTGACCCTCCGCTTCGCCGAACCCACCGCCGGGTGGGTCCTCGAACAGGCCGGGCGCAGCGGCTGGTTCACCGCCTCCGCCCGCTGGCTCGGCGCGGTCTACCCGCCCGACGGCGAGCCCAGCGCGTACGCCGACTCGCCCTGGCGCAAGGCCAAGGGCGGGCTGTGGGACGTCGGCCCGCACGCCCTGTCCGTCCTGATCCCGGTGCTCGGCGAGGTCACCGCCGTCACCGCCGCCCGCGGCCCGTCCGACCTGGTCCAGCTCGCCCTGCGGCACGCCTCGGGCGCGGCCAGCACGGCCGTCCTCAGCCTGAGCGCGCCGCGCGCGGCGGCCGGGGTCGGGCTGGAGCTGCGCGGGGCCGAGGGCGTGTTCCGCCTGCCCGACTGGAGCGACGTGCCCGGCGCCTACGGGCGCGCCCTGGACGCCGTCCTCACCGCCGCCCGCACGGGGGTCCCCGACCCGCGCGGGGCGGAGTTCGGCGCCCGGCTGACGGAGATCCTGGCGGAGGCGGAGGCCCAGCTGGGGCGGGCTATTTGATCAGGGCGTTGGCGACGATGATGGCCAGGCCGATCGTGGCGTCGGCCAGGCCGATCAGCAGCGCCGAGCCCAGCCGGTAGCCGACCCGGATCGCCACGAAGGCCCCCCAGGCGAAGAGCAGCGCGGTGTTCAGCCCGAGCCCGACGGCCGTCACCCCGTACGACTCCCAGTGCGCGACGCCGGCGACGAAGAGCAGCAGCACCGTGGGCAGGGTGGCCGCGATCATCGGCCACTCGTTCCACAGCGCCCGCACGAGCAGCCGCCACCGGTGCGCGGCCGAGCCGGCCTGGTGGCTGCTCATGTGGTGCGAGTACCCGTGCGCGAGGCCGGCGGTGGCGGCGGTGACGAGGACCCAGCTGGCGTCGTAGAAGGGGGTGTACTCCCCGCCCTTCTGGTCGAGCGCGGCCAGCAGCCCGCTCGCCAGCACGGTCCCGTACACCCCGCCGAACATCCAGTCGGCCCCCCGTCGCGGCGGCGGCAGGGGGTGGCCTGCGGGGGCGGGCTGCTGCGGGAGCTGGTCGGTCACGGCGGATCCTCGTACTGGGGTGCGGTTTGCTACGGTTCATCCCTTTGGTTCCGCTCCACCCTACGAGGCGAGGGGTGGGGAGGAGATGAAGATCCGCCGGGCCCGGGCCCATAGGGTCGTCCGCACGTATACGGAAGCCCTCACGCACCCCACGCCGTCCGGATCAACGGCACGGTCCCCCGCCGAGGAACGGTCCGGGGGTGAGTGCGTCCTCACGCCAATGTCTCCATCTGAGCCCGGATGAGCTCCATGCTGCGTGCCTCGGAGTGGGCCTCGCCCACGAGGTCCTCGAAGGTGCGCTGTGCTCTCCGGGCGTACCTGGCGTCCTCGACGATTTCCGTAGCCCGGTAGGTATCGATACAGGTAGCGACCGCGCGGTTGGGGCTGATGATGAAACTCGCCTCACCCATCATCAGGAGGTGTGGTTCCGCGTCGAGGCCGAGTATGCGGATCCGCGTCGTGGGGCGCTCCATGTGGGACAGGAGCGCGGCGAGTTGGTCGCGCATGACTTTCCTCTGCCCCAGGGTGCGGTGGATCACCGACTCGCACAGCACGACGCGTGCCTCCGGGGGGACCGGCCGTCGGAAGATTTCCTGGCGCGCGAGTCGCGCGTGTACGGCGGCCGTCACTTCGGCGTCGCTGGCGCGGGTGTCGCCCGCGCGTAGGATCGCACGGGCGTAGTCGGGCGTCTGGAACAGCCCCGGTACGAGGCTCTGGGACCATTCCCAGACGGCGACGGCCTTTTGCTCCAGTTCGATACGGCGCCGCATGGTCGTGGGAAAGCTGTAGGCGGTCATCTCTCCGTACAGCCGCTTGAAGAGGCCGTCGGTGCCGAGTGCCTGGTCCAGAATCGCCGGCAGTTCCGGCGGGATCGGCCCCTTGCCCGATTCGACGCGGCTGATCGTGCTCTTCGACGTGCGTGTCAGGAGCGCGACGTCCGTCTGGGTCAGGCGACGACCGGGGTGCAGCTCCCTGGCGCCTTGGAGTTCCTCCGCGAACCGGCGGCGCGGGTCCGACTCCACGGACGTCCCCTTCCCACGTTCCCAAGCGGTTGGTCAGGGCCGAGCCGACGGTATCTGTGCAGGTCAGAATGCTGGAATATGCCGCTCTGACCGCAGTCGAGGTCGGTCGCCCAAGTGCTTCCGATCGTATCTCCCCGTCCGTAACCCTGGCCTCACTCAGGGCGATTGCCCACTCGAACGAATGGTGGAGTGTCATGTGTGAACCAGTGCGGCCAGGGGGCGAGACGGCCGACACCGAATGGCTCGCTGCCGTCCTCCCCCAGCTGGACGGCGCCTGGGCCGATCTCGTCACCGGCCTCGACGCCGCCCTGCGCGGCTACGTCTTCGTGCAGCGGTTCAGCGCCACCCCTCGCGGCGCGCGCCTCGCCCGGCATCTTGCGCTCGTGCAGCTGCACGCCTGGGGATCTCCCCACGGCGGCGCCGCCTCCGACGGTGTCGGGATCGTCATCGCCGAGCTCACCGCCAACGCGGTCACGCACGGACGCGTCCCCGGGCGGGACTTCGAGCTGCGGGTGACCCGGCTCGACGGACTCGTGCGGGTCGAGGTGTCCGACGGGCGGCGGGACCGGCGGCCCCGCCTCCGGGAGGGCGGGTACGGGCTGCGGCTGGTCGGGGCGGTCGCCGGGGCGTGGGGGGTGGCCGACCGGGTGGTCGGCAAGACGGTGTGGGCCGAGTGCCCGGTGTGAGCCGCTCAGGCCCCGCCGAACGCCGTCCGTGCCGTGGTCAGGAACCGGCGCACCGCCTCCCGTTCCGCCGGGGTGAGCGAGGCCGAGACCCCCGCCAGCGTCTCGATCGCCGGGCCGAAGAAGGACCGGCCCAGGCGGACCGCCTCCGGGGTGACGGACAGCAGGACGCGGCGGCGGTCGTGGGGGTCGCGGGTGCGGGCCACGTGGCCCAGGCGCTCCAGGCGGTCGATCACCGCCGTCGTGCCCGCCGAGTTGAGGCCCAGGCGGGCGCCCAGGAGGCCGGCCGTGGCCGGTTCGGCGGCCCGGGCGGCGTCCAGCAGGCAGACCAGGGCGCGTACGTCCGTGGGGTGCATGCCGTTGGCGGTGGCGAACTCCGCCTGCCGCAGGCCGAATTCGACGGCCACCGCCCGCAGCAGGTGCACCAGTTCCAGATGGTTGTCGTCCACGTCGCCTCCGGCCTAGGATCTCTCGCTAAGCGAGATTATCGCCCAGCGAGAGATCGGGGCAGTGCAGTGGCGAAAGCGGTACCGGCGTCCTTCCGAGCCGCCTACGACGAGGCCCTCGCCCGGTGGCCCGTACCCGTCGAGGCCGTCGAGGTCCCCACCCCCTACGGGGTCACCCGCGTCAACCGCTGCGGTCCCGCCGGGGCGCCCCCGCTGGTCCTGCTCCCCGGCGGCGGGGCCACCTCCACCGTCTGGGGCGCCTGCGTCGCCGCCGGGCTCGCCCGGGAGCGGCGGGTGTACGCCGTGGACCTGATGGGGGAGCCGGGGCTGAGCGTCCCGGAGGCCGGCCGCGGGATACGGACGCCCGAGGACCTGGCCGGATGGCTGGACGCGGTCCTGGACGGGCTCGTCCCCGAGGGGCGGATCACCCTCGCCGGCCACTCCTACGGGGCCTGGATCGCCGCCCACTACGCCGCCCGCCGCGCGGGCTGGTACGCCCCGCGCCCACGGCTCGACCGCCTCGTGCTGCTCGACCCCACCCAGGTCTTCGCCGGGCTGAGCCCCCGCTACGTCCTGCGGGCGCTGCCCATGCTGGCGCGCCCCACCTCGGGCCGGATCCGCTCCTTCCTCGCCTGGGAGACGGGCGGGGTCCCGCTCGACCCGGCCTGGCTGCGCCTCCAGGAGGAGACGGCCGCCTTCCCCACCGCCCGGCCGGTCACCGGGCCCCGCCCGGACCTGACGGGGCTCGCCCCCTTCGGGATCGACGTCCTCTTCGCCGAGCGCGCCCGCTGCCACGACCCCCTCCGGGCGCTGGCCGCCGCCACGCGCACGCTGCCGGGGGCGCGGGTCCGGCTGCTGCGCGGGACCTCGCACCACGCGCTGCCCCTGACGGCGGCCGCCGAGGTCGCCCGCCTCCTCGCCCCCTGACCGGCGCCTACGCCTTGCGGGAGAGGGCCTCGCGGACCGCTTCCTCCGAGCGGGCCACGATCGCCGTGCCGTCCTCGGCGGTGATGATCGGGCGCTGGATCAGCTTCGGGTGGGCGGCCAGGAGGCCGATCCAGCGGGCGCGGGCCTCCTGCGTCGCCTCGCGCGGGAGGTCCCGTACGCCGGTCTCCTTCGCCAGGGGGTCCGAGGTGCGCGTGATGTCCCACGGCTCCAGGCCGAGACGGCCCAGCACCTCGCGGATCTCGGCCTCGGACGGCACGTCCTCCAGGTAGCGGCGGACGGTGTACTCGGCGCCCTCCGCGTCCAGCAGGGTCAGCGCGCCGCGGCACTTCGAACAGGCGGGATTGATCCAGATCTCCATGCCCGGAAGCCTAGTCGGGTCCCGTCCGGCCAGGGCTTTTGTCAGTGCCCCCCGGTAAAATCGAGGGAGCACGACAGGAAGCCAACTACCGTTTGGGAGGCTGTAGATGGCCGCTGCCGCGATCATTGTGATGCCCAAGAAGAAGCCGCTGCCGGCGGGGCTGCCCCGCGAGTGGTACGAGAACCACAACCGCCGTCTGAAGGCCATGCGACTGGCGATCTCCCTGCTCGACACGGGGACGTACGACGCCAAGCGCGCCACCAACCGCAAGATACGGACGATGGCCGTCCGGGTGGGGATCCACCGGCCGTCGAACCACACCTGCCGGCTGGTCCGCGCCTTCATCATCGCGAACGCCGGCTGAGACGGCGGCGGGCCGGCCGGTGCGCCGGCCGGCCCGTCCGCTCACTTCTCCACGAAGACGATCTCCTCCGGACCGTGCGTCATCCGCACGGTGTCGCCGGTGACCTCGACGACGTGGTGCATGCCGCTGAACACCTCCGGCTTGCCCTGGAGGTAGAACTGGTCGTCCGAGGCCCCGGCCAGGTAGGCGCGGAAGCAGGACAGGGAGGGGTCCGACGGGTTCAGGTCCAGGTAGTCCTTCAGGCGGCGGAAGAGCTTCGGGAGGATCACCGCCCCGTCGTCGGCCGTGAGGGACCGCAGTCCGGTGACCTTCGTCCCGGTGGTGGTCGTGTCCTTCTCCCATACGCTCTTGCCCGGCTCCGGGGCCGCCGCCGCGGCCGCCGCCGCCGCGGTGAGGGAGGCGCGCAGGAGCTCGGGGAACTCGCTGTAGTAGGTCGGGTAGACCAGGCCGGCCTTGACCAGCTGGTAGTTGGCCGTGTTCTTCAGCGCCCGCTCGTCGACCTGGAGCAAGGAGCCGTTGAAGGCCGGCTGGGAGTCCTTGCCGACGAGGGCGACGCACCGGCCGAAGACGTCGGCCCCGCGGGTGAGGATGTAGCCGTGCACCACCTCCGGGGTGGTGCTGGTGACCTTCTCGGGCCGCTCGGGGTCGTCCCGGACGACGGCGGTGAAGCCGAGCGCCGTCAGGAGCGCGTCCGCGGCCTGGTGCGCCAGGGCCAGGGGCTGGTGCTGCACGCCCGAGGGCGAGTCGTCCAGCCCGTAGTGGGTCTCCAGCGCGTCGATGCCCTCCAGCCGGATCGCGGCGTTGCCGAACGCCCGCGGCACGACCGGTCTGGCGCCGGGGACGAGTTTCCAGTCGGCCACGTCGTCGGGGGTGAAGTTGACGGTGTCACCGTCCGGCTCGAAGCCCTTCGCCCGGAAGGTTCCTCGGATCAGCAACATCGGCATGGCCATGTCGGCTCCCTGGATGTCGGGACGAGAACGCTCAGTGCGTGGCCCCTGAACCTAGTGGTGGCCCCGGCCCACCGGACAGCCGCTGATCGGGCGACAGCACCAGCAGCGCCACGTCGTCGCGCGGCCCGCCCCCGCTGAAGGCCGCGAGGTCCTGCCACAGCGCCGCCGCCAGCCCCGCAGGGTCGCGCGCCAGGGCCGGGACCCGGGTGGCCAGGGGGTAGAAGCAGCCCGCCGCGTCACGCGCCTCCGTCACCCCGTCGGTGTGCGCCAGCAGCCGGTCGCCCGGCAGCAGCGGCAGCTCCGCGACCTCGGGGAGGGCCGGCCCGGACAGGCCCAGCCCCAGCGGCGGGCCCGGCTCCGCGGCCACCTCCGTGACCCCGTGGCCCCGCAGCAGCAGCACCGGCGGATGCCCGCACGACACGATCCGCACGAGGTCCAGTCCGGGCGGGAACTCCAGCAGCACCGCCGTCGCGAACAGCTCCGGGTGCGCCACCGAGTCCGCCGCCGCGTCGGCCGTCAGCCGCCGGTCCAGCCGGACCGCGACCGCCGCCAGCCCCGGATCGTCCAGCACCGCCTCCCGGAAGGCGCCCAGCAGGGAGGCCACCGTGCCGACGGCGGCCAGCCCGTGCCCCTGGACGTCCCCCACCACCGCCCGCACCCCGTACGGCCCGGCCCGCACGTCGTACAGGTCGCCGCCGACCAGCGTGCCCCGCTGGGCCGCCCGGTACAGCCCGGAGCAGTTCACCCCGCCCACCCGCGCCGGGACCGGCGGCAGCACCGCCAGCTGGGCCGCTTCGGCGACGGTCCGCACGCTGACCAGCTGGGCGTCCCGGCGCCGCCGCACCCAGGCGATGACCACGCTGAGCAGGCCGACCGTCGCCACGGTGGCCAGGTCGGCGCCGCGCGCGTGCCCGACCCCGAGCTGGGGGACGCCGAGGAGGACCAGCACCAGGACGGCGAAGAAGGCGGAGCCGACGGCCCCGTACGAGAAGGCGGCCACGGCGGGCAGGGCCGCCAGGAAGTAGCCGAGCTCGGCGGTGGCTGTGGTCCACTGGGCGGCGCACAGCGCGACCAGCGCCACCGGCGGCGCGATCCGGGCCCAGCGGGGCGGCGGCGCCCCGTGCAGCCAGCCGGGCTCGTCCCGTCCGTCCCTCGCCCTCCGTCTCGCCCCAGCTCTCACCCCTCCACCCTGGTACGGGGTACGGGGCCGCGCACGCCGGGTGGCCCCGGCGGGCTGGCCGGGACGGGCGGGGGCCGCGACAGTGGTGGCGTGACGCAGACGCAGAGCGCGGCCATCAGCACCCGGCTGAACTGGCTGCGGGCCGGGGTCCTCGGCGCCAACGACGGGATCATCTCCACGGCCGGCCTGGTGGTGGGCGTGGCCGGCGCCACCACCTCGCGGACGGAGATCCTCACGGCCGGGGTGGCCGGACTGCTGGCCGGCTCGCTGTCGATGGCGGTGGGGGAGTACGTCTCGGTGAGCTCGCAGCGGGACTCGGAGCGGGCGGCGCTCGACCTGGAGCGGCGCGAGCTGGCGGCGGAGCCCGAGGCGGAGCTGGCCGAGCTGACGGAGCTGCTGGCCGCGCGGGGGCTGACCCCGGAGGTGGCCCGGGAGGCGGCGGAGCAGCTGACGGAACGGGACGCGCTGCGGGCGCACGCGCGGGTGGAGCTGGGGATCGAGCCCGACGACCTGGCGAACCCGTGGCACGCGGCGCTCGCCAGCCTGGTCGCCTTCACGGCCGGGGCGCTGCTGCCGCTGCTGGCGATCGTCCTGCCGGGGGCGTCCGCGCGGGTCCCGGTGACGGTGGGCGCGGTGCTGGGGGCGCTGGCGCTGTGCGGGGTGGTGAGCGCGCGGCTCGGCGGGGCGGGGGTGGGGCGGGCGGTCCTGCGGAACGTGCTGGGCGGGGCCCTGGCCATGACGGTCACCTACGCGGTGGGCACTTGGCTGGGCGGCGGCTGACCCCGCCGGGTGGGTTTGCTCCCCGCCCCGCCCTTTCGCCGTTTCCCGGGGCGAGCCCCGGACCCCGTTGCGCTCAAGCGCCGCGCGGACTGGATTTCGCTGCGCGAAATTCCAGCCCCGCCGGCGTTTGAGGCGCGGGGTCCGGGGCGGAGCCCCAGGGAAACTACAGGCATGCGCATCGCCATCACCGGAGCCTCCGGACTCATCGGCAAGGCCCTCGTCCGCTCCCTCCACGCCGACGGCCACGACACCGTCCGCTTCGTCCGCCGCGCCCCCGCCGCCCCCGGCGAGGCCCGCTGGGACCCCGGGAGCGGGTTCGTCGACCCCGACGGGCTGCGCGGGTGCGACGCCGTCGTGCACCTCGCGGGGGCCGGGGTCGGGGACCACCGGTGGACGGACGCCTACAAGAAGGAGATCCGCGACAGCCGCGTGCTCGGCACCGCCGCCGTCGCGCGGGCGCTCGCCGCGATGGACGCCCCGCCGCCCGTGCTCGTGTCCGGGTCCGCCGTCGGCTACTACGGGGACACCGGAAGCAGGGCCGTCGACGAGTCCGCCCCCGCCGGGCAGGGGTTCCTGCCCTCCGTCTGCGTCGAGTGGGAGGCCGCCGCCGCCCCCGCGCGGGAGGCGGGGATCCGGACCGTGTTCGCCCGCACCGGGCTGGTGGTCTCCGCCGAGGGCGGGGCCTGGGGGCGGCTGTTCCCCGTCTTCCGGGCCGGCGTCGGCGGCCGGCTCGGCGACGGGCGCCAGTACTGGCCGTTCATCTCGATGCGGGACGAGGTCGCCGCCCTCCGCTTCCTGATCGAGACCCCCGGGCTGTCCGGGCCCTTCAACCTCACCGCCCCCGAGCCGCTGACCAACCGTGAGGTCACCGCCGCCATGGGCCGCGTACTGCACCGGCCGACGCTGTTCGCCGTCCCCGCGCCCGTGCTGCGCGTCGCGCTGGGGGAGTTCTCCCAGGACGTGCTGGGCAGCCAGCGGGCGCGCCCGGCGCGGCTGTTGGAGGCGGGCTTCACCTTCGCCCACCCCGGTATCGAGGAGGCGCTCAGGGCCGCCCTGGCCTAGCCGCCCGTACGCCGCCCGTACGCCGTTGGTCCGCCAACCGCACACCGCTGGTACGGGCGTTGGTCCAGGCGCTGGTCCGGCGCACCCGGCGTCCACGTGCGACCGTTCGTGACCCGCATGCGACCGCCGTGCGACCGGAGTTGTGCGCAATACCGCGCCGGACTCGGGTTCTCCTGGAGTCCGTTGGGGGAAGAAGGATCCCCACACAGCCGCCGCGCCGACCTCGGGGAGGGGCACGTGCTCAGCAGCGACGTCGTCATCGTAGGAGCCGGAGTCTCAGGACTCGCGGCAGCGCACCACCTGATCGCCGCCGGGGTCAGCGTCAGCGTCCTGGAGACCGCCGACGACCCCGGCGGCCGCATGGCCACCGCATCGGCCGAGGGCTTCCGCCTCGACCGGGTCGGCCAGCTCCTCAACACCGCGTACACCGAACCCGCCCGCACCCCGGGCCTCGAAGGACTGGTCCTGCGGCCCTTCGCGCCCGGGGTCCTGGTGCACGGGGCCGACGCCAAGCGGCAGCGGGCCGGGGCCCTGACCCCCGCCCGCGCGCTGGCCAGCGGCTCCCTGGACCAGGCCCGGCTCAGCGCGGCCCTCGCCCGGCTCGCCGCGCTGCCCCCGGACCGCGTCCTCGCCCGGCCCGAACGCACCGCCCACGCCGCCCTCGGCTCCCGCAGCCTGCCGCCGCGCACCGTCAACGGGATCCTGCGACCCCTGCTCTCCGCCCTGCTGCGCGACCCGGACCTCACCACCTCCAGCCGCGTCGCCGACCTCGCCCTGCGCACCTTCGCCCGGGGCCGCCTCGCCGTGCCCGAGGGCGGCGCGGCGACCCTGCCCGGCCTCCTCGCCGCCGGCCTGCCGCCCGGCACCGTACGGACCGGGATACGGGTGCGGTCGGTGGCGACCAACCTCGTCACCACCGAGGAGCACGGCGACTTCGGCTGTCGCTCCGTCCTCCTCGCCACCGGCGCCCGCGCCGCCGCCGAACTGCTCCCGGGGCTGCGGGTGCCCGCCTTCCACGAGGTCACCGTCATCCACCACGCGACCCCCGAACCCCTGCCCTGGGACGGCTCGCTGCTGCTGGACGCCGACCCCCAGTGGCCCGTCGCCCACACCACCGTGATGAGCGCGGTCGACCCCACCCGGGCCCCGGCCGGCCGCAGCCTGGTCACCACCACCGTCCACGGCCCCCCGCCGCCCGCCCGCACGGTCGCCGCCCGCCTGGCCCGGCTCTACGAGACCTCCACCCGGGACTGGGAGCTCCTGGCCGTCCACCACACCCCGGAGGCCGTCCCGGCCATGCCCCCGCCGCACGACCGCCAGCGCCCCGTACGGGTCCTGGCCGGGCTCTACGTCTGCGGCGACCACCGCGACTCCAACACCGTCCAGGGCGCCCTGCACTCCGCCCGCCGCGCGGCCACCGCCCTGCTCCGCGACTTCGGCATCCCCCTCCAGAGCCACCCGGAACCGATCCTTCCGGTAGCCGCCTGACACGAACGCCCCGGCCCGGCCCCCGCACAGGGGCCGGGCCGGGGCCCCGCGAGGGCCGCGTCCGGGATCAGGACAGCGCCGCCACCCGGTCCCGGTACGTCCGGACCGCCGACGCGTCGCGGTAGGGCTCCAGGCGGCGCTCGAAGTCCCGTACGTACTCCACCGCCCGCACCGACCGCATCTCGCTCGCCTGCTGCGCCGCCTCCGCCCCCAGCGCGCACGCCTGGTCCAGCTCGCCCAGCCCCAGCCGGGCCGTCGCCAGCACCACCCGGCAGAACAGCCGCGAGCGCGCGAACCCCGGCGAGCGCAGCTGGAGCGAGCGCTCCGCGTGCTGCGCCGAGGCCCGGTACTGCTGGAGGTCGCGGTGGCAGTGCCCGAACTCGTCCGCCAGCTGCGCCTCGTCGAACGCCCGCGCCCAGTGCGGCACGTCGTCCCCCGGCCGGGCCGCGCCCAGCGACCGCTCGGCCCGCACCAGCGAGGCCGTCGCCGCCCGGACCTCGCCCAGCACCGCGTGCCCCCGCGCCTCGGCCGCGTGCAGCAGCGACTGGACGACCGGCGGCGGACCCGATCCCACGCCCTGCTGGGCGACCCGGGCCAGCTGCACCGCCTCCCGGCCGTGCCCGAGGTAGACCGCCTGGCGGCTCATCGTCACCAGCACGTACGACCCGTACGGCCGGTCCCCGGCGGCCTGCGCCAGCCGCAGCGCCTGGACGAAGTACCGCTGGGCCAGCCCGTGCGCCGCGATGTCGTACGAGGTCCAGCCCGCGAGCCGGGTCAGGTCGGCGGCCGCCGAGAACAGCCGCCGCCCGGTGGTCTCCCCGTAGGTGCCGCGCAGCATCGGCTCGGCCTCGTGCTCCAGGTAGCGCACCAGCGCCTGGCGGGCGTGCCCGCCGCCGTAGGCGTGGTCCAGGGTGCGGAACAGCTCGCTCACCGACCGCAGCGCCGCGATGTCACCGCCCGTGACCCGCTGCCCGGGCCCCCGGTCGATCTGCCGCTGCCGGGGCACGGTGGTGCGGCCCTGGGACGGGACCCGGTTCGCGGCGGGGTCGGCGCCGCGCCCCACCCGCTCGTCGGCCCGCCCGATCAGCCAGTCCCGGCTGGGCACCACCAGCCCGGCCGGGGTGAACGCGATCTTCCGCAGCTCGGCGTGAGAACCGGAGTCCTTGCGCCACAGCCCGCTCGCGATGTCCACGGCCTCCTCCGGGGTGGCCGCGAACTCCAGCCCCGCGTACACGGGGGCGCACGCGTCCAGGCCCAGGTCCTGGGCCGACAGCCGCCGCCCGAGGCGCCGGGTGAAGACCTCCGCGATCAGCGCCGGCGTCGTGCCGCGGGGCTGCTGGCCGCGCAGCCACCGGGTCACGGAGGTCTTGTCGTACCGCAGATCCAGCCCGTGCTCCAGCCCCAGCTGGTCGACGCGGCGGGCGAGCCCGGCGTTGGAGAACCCGGCTTCCGCGATCAGCGCCGCGAGCTGCCGGTTGGGGACGCGCTGGGCAGGTCGTTCGGTCATCGGCTCCACGGTTCCCGTACGTGACGGACCGGAGTCCCGGCCCTCTGAACGGCGTGAATGTAGCGGCCAACTCCGCCTCTGCCGCCCTCTCTGCCCCACATTCATCCGATCGTGTGCAGAATGGGTAGGGCTCTTTACGGACCGTCCCACTCCGTCCGCGTAAGCTGCGCCCCCATGAGCCGCCGATCACACGGGGCGCGTCCGCCCGGCGCGCACGCGAACCCGCAGCCCGGCGCCCCCCTCCCCGCCCCCGAACTCACCGAGGGGCAGTGCCGCCGGTGCGGCACCCACATCGCGGGACTGGACGGGCGCTACGCGTGCGGGGTGTGCGGCTGGGTCAACGACCACTCCGAGGGCCACCGCCGCCTCCCGGGCGCCGACGAGGACCCGGACCGCCCGCCCGCCGGCCGCCGCCCCCGCCGCCTCCCGGCCGCCCAGCCCGGGACGGAGCCCGGCGCCGAGCCCGCCACCGAGCCCCGCGCCGGGTCCGCTGCCGAGCCCGGGCCGGCCCCCGCGCAGGACCCCCGCCCGGGGGGCTGAGGGGCCGCGCGCGGGCCGCCGTACCCTGGACCGGTGCGGATACGTGCACACAGCAGGTTCAACGAGGAGGCGCTGCGGTGACTGAGCTTCGGTTTGTCCATCTGGGCTTCGGGCCGGAATCCGTCGAGTACACCGAGGCCTGGGAGGAGCAGCGCCGCGTCCACGCGGCCCGCTTCGCCGACGAGACCGGCGACACCTGCCTGCTGCTGGAGCACGACCCGGTCTACACCGCCGGACGCCGCACCGACCCCAGCGAGCGCCCGCTCGACGGCACCCCCGTCATCGACGTGGACCGCGGCGGCAAGATCACCTGGCACGGCCCGGGCCAGCTCGTCGGCTACCCGATCATGAAGCTGCCCCGCCCGGTCGACGTGGTCGCCCACGTCCGCCGGCTGGAGGAGGCCCTCATCCGCACCGCGGCCGAGTTCGGCGTCGAGACCACCCGGGTCGAGGGCCGCTCCGGCGTCTGGGTCCTCGGCGACCCGGTGGAGGAGCGCCCGAGGATCGGCGGCCTCTCCCTGGACTTCGACCCCCGGATAGGCGACGACGAGTTCGACGCCCGCCTCAACGGTCCCGAGTACGCCCCGTCCAACGCCGGCCAGCGCCGTGAGGACCGCAAGCTCGCCGCGATCGGCATCCGCGTCGCCAAGGGCGTCACGATGCACGGCTTCTCCTTCAACGTGAACCCGGACAGCACCTGGTTCGACCGGATCATCCCCTGCGGCATCCGGGACGCCGGTGTGACCTCGCTCTCGTACGAGCTGGGCCGCGAGGTCACCATCGCCGAGGTGCTGCCGGTGGTCGAGAGGCACCTGAAGGACGTGCTGGAGCACGCCGAGCTGAAGCCGCGCGAGGTCGAGCGGGAGACGGAGCCCGCCGCCGGCTGACGGCAGCGGGAATGTGTCCTGCCGCCCCCGGGTTGGCCGGACGTAAGAGCGTACGAATTACGGGCGTACCCTGGTGGGCGCCGAAGAATCGAAGTCACAGGGAGCCGGTCGTGTCCGCAGTCGCACCCGACGGACGCAAGATGCTGCGCCTCGAGGTCCGTAACGCCCAGACCCCCATCGAGCGCAAGCCCGAGTGGATCAAGACCCGGGCGAAGATGGGTCCCGAGTACACGAAGATGCAGAACCTCGTGAAGGGCGAGGGGCTGCACACCGTGTGCCAGGAAGCCGGCTGTCCGAACATCTACGAGTGCTGGGAAGACCGCGAGGCCACGTTCCTCATCGGCGGCGACCAGTGCACCCGGCGCTGTGACTTCTGCCAGATCGACACGGGCAAGCCCGAGGCGCTGGACCGGGACGAGCCCCGCCGCGTCGGCGAGTCCGTGGTCACGATGGACCTGAACTACGCCACCATCACCGGCGTCGCCCGCGACGACCTGGCCGACGGCGGCGCCTGGCTGTACGCGGAGACGGTGCGCCAGATCCACCAGCAGACCGCCGGCCGCGAGGGCGGCCACACCAAGGTCGAGCTGCTGGCCCCCGACTTCAACGCGGTCCCGGAGCTGCTGGAGGAGGTCTTCGCCTCCCGCCCCGAGGTCTTCGCGCACAACGTCGAGACCGTCCCCCGGATCTTCAAGCGGATCCGCCCCGGCTTCCGCTACGAGCGCTCCCTCGACGTCATCCGCCAGGCCCGCGCCTACGGCCTCGTCACCAAGTCCAACCTGATCCTGGGCATGGGCGAGGAGCGCGAGGAGGTCTCGGAGGCGCTCAAGGAGCTGCACGAGGCCGGCTGCGAGCTCATCACCATCACCCAGTACCTGCGCCCCTCGCCGCGCCACCACCCCGTGGAGCGCTGGGTGAAGCCGGCCGAGTTCGTCGAGCTGGCGAAGGAGGCCGAGGAGATCGGTTTCTCCGGCGTGATGTCCGGCCCGCTGGTCCGGTCCTCCTACCGCGCCGGCCGCCTCTACGGCCAGGCGATGGAGAAGCGCGCCGGCGCCTGATCCACTTCGTCACACTCCGTGTGAAGTCGGGCACAAAAACTTACCAACGGGTAATACGCGATGACGCGGCCCCTAGGCTCTTCTCATGGAGGAGCCCGGCGGGCCGCGTCAATCTTTCATCACGTTTGACCCACCGGTCATGCCCTGGTAACACCAGTCAGTGACGCTGGATCCACGCACCGCACACGCCCCGATGCGAGTACCGAGAGTAGGGACCGACATCATGCAGGCCGCGCCCGTCCGCGCCATCGCCATCCCGTCCTTCACCGAGGCCTTCCGCGGCATCGAATCGCTGCTCATGAGCGGTGCCCGGCGCAACGCCTGGACGGCCGTCCTGGAGGACCGCCGCAGGGCCAAGGACCGGGTGGAAACCGAGCACGTACTCGAGGCCGCGGCGACCCGTACCCCGCAGGCCACGTAAACTTCGCCTTATGGCGAGGAAGTCAAACGCAGAGACTGCTGCGAACCCCGGGCGACTGAAGCAGATCGCCCTGACGTACAAGATGACGCGCAAGGCCGACCCGAAGGTCGGTCTGATCGTCGCGGGCGTGGGAATCGTCACCTTCGGTGTCTTTCTTGCGATCGGCTTCCTGATCGGCCACCCGGTCTACCTGGGCATCCTGGGCTTCCTGGTGGCGTTCCTCGCGATGGCGATCGTCTTCGGGCGACGGGCGGAGCGGGCTGCCTTCGGGCAGATGGAGGGGCAGCCGGGCGCTGCCGCGGCCGTACTGGACAACGTGGGACGGGGCTGGACGACCACCCCGGCCGTCGCGATGAACCGGAACCAGGACATCGTCCACCGGGCCGTCGGCAAGGCGGGCGTGGTCCTGATCGCCGAGGGCAACCCGAACCGGGTGAAGACGCTGCTCGCGGCCGAGAAGAAGAAGCTGGCCCGGATCATGCCCGACGTCCCGGTCCACGACTTCATCGTGGGCACCGGCGAGGGCGAGGTGCCCCTCAAGAAGGTCCGCACGACGCTGCTGAAGCTGCCGCGCGTCCTGGCGGGCAACCAGATCACCGATGTCAACGACAAGCTGCGGGCCATGGGGCTGCCGGTGGCTCTCGCCCGAGGAGGTGCGCCGGCGGTTCACCCCGGAGGCCATCGCCCTCCTCCAGGCGGCCGGCAGCCTGAGGGACGGCCAG
>NZ_JBFBGN010000011.1:0-94497 GCF_040684675.1 Streptomyces sp. NPDC089915
GACCGCTACGGCAGCCCCGTCGCCGCCTGGAACTTCTGGCAGAACAACCACTGGTACTAAACCACCAGCGGAAACACACCAGCACCACACGAAGAGCCGCTCCCCGGAGATCCCGGGCGAGCGGCTCTTCGCGTTGCGCTCAACCCCTCAAGCCCGGGGGCCGTCCCAGCGCATCAGGTTCTGGAACAGCTCGCCCTGCTCGATCGCGTCGTCGAGCGCGTTGTGCGTGTGGGGACGGTCCGACAGCAGGTGCCCCGGCATCGACCGCTTCGTCGCCTCCCCGATCCGCACCCCGGCCTTGGCGGCGTACAGCGACTTGAGGTCCAGGCAGCGCGAATGCCCGAAGGGCGAACCCCCGTCGGCGAACCGCATGAAGTACCAGTAGATCCACATCCAGTCGTAGCCGAGCGGGTACGCGACGAACACCGGCGTGGCGCCCAGCTCCGCGCGCACACCGGCGATCCACGCGGCGGCCGCGTTCATGGCCTCGGCGGGCTCCCGCCCCTCCCGCACCAACAGCTCCCGATCCAGCCCCCCGACGGCGAGCGCCTCCGGCTCGTAGGCGTCACTGATCGGCTTCAACTCGGCGTAGAAGGTCCGCTCGACGGGATCGAGAACCCGGAACCCGTCCCCGTCCCGCACCCCGACGACGGCCATCCCAAAACTGGACATCGAATACGGCCCGGGCACGGCCCCATCGGCCTCCACGTCAACGGAGACGTAGAACTCCTTACTGGCCAAACTCCTCACTCGACCTTTCGGAGAATTACCCGATAATTCCGGCTCAAGTGATCCTCCACCCGATCCAGGACCCATGTTCCACCACGGACACTGAACACGTCACCGATGCCGAGTTCATATTCTTCCACTGCATCGACTTTGACCCAGAGGAAAACCTTGACGACCTCACCGTCCGGGGCGTAGACATGGATCGCCATAAGTTCAACCTCAGCACAAATCTGAGGGACGGCGTGGCGCAGCACTACTTCCCCGGCCTTCACATTCACTCCGCCATCGCTTCGCTTCCGCCCAGACTCCTGATTTTTCTCAGGATTCCGGCAGGACGGGCTGCCTTTCATTTCCTCCGAACAGGAAATCGTAGAGATCGCTCAAGTAAACGTGCAGAGCGTCGTCGGTCTCAAACTCGATGGCCGTGAGCGATTCCCATTCCTGCGCAGTGAGCCGTCTTTCGTCCACGACTGCCCGCAGTCCCTTACGTACCCCTTCCGTCCACTCAGGCTTGAAGTGCTTGAGCGTCTCGCGAGTCCCCGGCATGTCGTCGTAGACCACCTCCCGATCCAGATAGACGCTGGCGAATCGGCGGAGTTCTTCATTCATGCTCGGCATCCTAAGGGTGTCTCATGTGTGCGGGGTTCGGGTACATCGTATGCAACTGCCAGTCCCCGTCATGGAAGCGGTATACCGGCTTGATGAACCCGCCCTCAAAGTCCACCTTGAGGGCGGTGTCGGGGTCGGACGGGTCGAGATAGTAGCCATTGCAGCGCTCGTGACCGTTCTCACCCAGAACGTCTTCGATGGGCACCTGATCGGGCGGAACTCCGTTGTCTTCGATGTACTGACGGCAGTACACATCTACGGCGACGAGGTCCTCCGGATTCTCGAACTTGGTCGCATAGGGTCCACACCGGTGCACCCCACCATGGACTCCGTCCACGGTACTGTTCGTAAGCGGGTCCTTCTGGTCCTGCAACTTCATGTGGCCTGCATACTGCGAGGCAGGCCCGTAAAACTTGGGCGAGCCGTCTTCCATGATCGGCTTGCCGAGGCGGTCCTTGAGTTGGCCGTCACTCACCTCCAGATGGCGACCCGGGGCATGACCCTCGCCGCCTTTTCGATCATCCAGCTTATCGATCCGCTGTTTAACGAATTCCGGATCGTAAGCCTCGACGGATTCCTCCCCCTCGTTGCCGTCCTCGTCGCCGCCGGTCGCGCCGCCATCATCGACCTCCTCCATTTCCGACGAATCCGCCTCGGAGCCGGAACTCTCCGGCTGCGCAGGCTGGACGCTCTCGCTCGCCGTCTGGTCGGTGACGCCCTCGGCCGCCTCCTCTTCATCGGACTCCTGGAGCCCGGTACTTTCATCGGAGGACACAGAGTCTCTCGTCCGCCTGTTCGGTACCTCCGGCGCCTTCGTGGATGCCTCATCCGGCTTCCCGGCGCTAAGGGATGCGACGTAGGCGGCCGAGTACGGCACCTCGCGGCGGGGCTTGAGTTCCAGCTCCAGCTCGGGCACTTCCTCGTCGGCCGGTGCTTCCGAGCTGCCGGAAGCGGCTGGTGCTTCCGGGGCCTCGCCGTCGGCGGGCGCGTCCGGCTCGTCGCCTTCCTCTACGTCATCGCGTTCCGGGTCGGCCGTGTCCTGCTCGGAGTCGTCCGGCTCTTCCTCCGCCTCGGGGTCCTCGGAGTTCTCCGGCCGTTCGGGCCCTTCCGGATCGTCCGGTTCGGCCTCCCCGCCATCGTCGCCGTTGTCGGCCGTCAGGGCGTCAGGGCCCTCGGGCCCGTCCGGCTGGGTATCCGCGTCGGTATCGGCCTCGGGCCCCTCCGGCTCTTCCGGCCCCTCCGGCTCCGCTTCGTCATCGGCTCCCGCGTCAGCGGCGTCGGCGTCGCCGTCGTGTTCAGCTGCCTCCTCGGCCGACGCTTCGGGCTCCGCCGGTTCCTCGAAGCCCTCGGGTTCATCGGTCTCATCGGGCTCATCGGAACCGGCATCGGCCGACTCCGGATCCGACTCCGGATCCTCCGGCTCCGCCGTGTCGTCCGGGTCCGGGCGGCGGGTGGGGGAATCGGGGCGGTCCGGTTCCGGGGCCTCCTTCGGTTCTCCGACCGGTTCCGGGCGGTCCGGCGCCGGAGGGGGTGTCGGGGTGTCCGGCCTGGTGGTCTCCGTCGTGTCGAGCCCGCTCATCACTTCTCCCCCGTCGCCGGCTTGCGCGGGCGGCGCTCGAAGACGGTGAGCGCGCGGGCGAAGCGCTTCGGCCACTCCTCCGAGGGGTCCGCGCAGCCGACCGTCCGCTCCAGCACGGACGGCGTGTGACGCCCGTGGTAGTACTGCCTCGTCTTCGTGCCCTTCCGGGCCTTCCACTCCGGCTCGGCGACCGGGCAGGGGTCCTCGCCGTCGAGCTGCGCCCGCATCATCGCCGCGACGTGCCCCGCCAGGGCCTCCGGCGCGTGCGGGGCACCGACGCGGCTGTGGACGGCGCGGTCTACGGCCTGGCCGATGGCGCAGTCCACCAGCCGCCGGTCCGACATCCGGTGGGGGGCCAGATCGCGGAGCATCCCCTCCCCCGGCAGGGGCGTGGCCCAGCCCAGCAGGTGGGCCGCCACGGCCATTTCGGCCCAGAGGGTGATGTGGAGCTCGTCCTGTTCCGTAAGGCGCTGCGCCGTGCGCAGCTGCCGGAGCGTGCAGGGGGCCGCCGAGCACTCCCCGCCGCAGGCCACGCTGCGCGGCGCGACCATCGGGGCCGGGGAGGCCGGGCGGATGGCCGACGCGTCCTCGCGCGCGGTGCCGTCCTCCATGCGGACCAGCAGCGGGTAGTCCATCCCGTCGGTGAAGACCGCTGCCTCGCCCGGCCGCAGGGTGACCAGGTACTCCGACTGCGCCTCGGTGATGTTCATCGTCGCGCCGACGGCCTCACGGTCGTCCTGGGCCGGGAGCCGGTGGACGACCTTGGCGGCGGTGTTCTTGATGACGTCGGGGACCAGCTTGCTCGGAATCTGGTCGGCGATGACCAATCCCTCGCCATAGGCGCGGATTTCGGCCAGCAGACCCGCGAACATCTCGACGGCGTGGGCGCTCGCCCCGCCTTCCTCCGAACGCCGCAGCAGTCGGTGCGCCTCCTCGAAGACCGTTATGTGGCGCAGGGGAAAAGCGATCCGGCGGGTCGTCCGCTGTTCCATCCGCAGGTATTCGATGAGCCGGATCAGGATGGTCCCCATCAGGAACGCCTTGTCCTTGTCGTCTCCGACGTCCTCGATCTCGAAAACGACGTTCCGCTTGAGGAGTTCACCGAAGTCGATGGGGTGGCCGCCCTCGAGGAAGCGGCCGGTGGTGCCGAGCCGCAGGCTCGCCAGCCGGATCTTGATGAAGCCCTGGACGTTGTCGGTGATCTCCTTGCCGTAGCCGATCTCCGCCACGATCCGCAGCGCGGTGTGTTCCAGGTCCTCCAGCGTCGGATAGCGCGGCTCGGTCCCGGCGGACCGCGGTTCGCCGAGAGTGAGGTCCCAGCCCAGGTCCTCGTAGCAGCGGGTGAGCGCGGCGCTCAGTACCTGGGGAAACGGTTCCTGCGGGTCGAAGGAGGCGAGGAAGAGGGCGCGGACCATGTCCAGGTGGGTCTGGAGCGGGAAGCGTTCCCCGTCGGCGAAGACGGAGGGCTCCAGGGGGTTCAGGCCGGCGGGGAGCGCGTCGCGGTCTCCGGGCTTGATCACGATGACCTCGTGCTCGTCGCCCAGGCGCGCGGACATGAAGCGGTACTCCGCCTTGGCCGGCTCGACGACCAGCCACGGCAGCCGCTCCCGCGCTGCCGCTTCGAGCAGTCCGCGTACCGTCTGGGACTTTCCGCCGCCCGTGGCCCCGCACACGAAGGTGTGCCGGTTGAGCGTCGAGCGCGCGAGGTCCAGGGGGCCCACCGGGCCGCGGTTGCGGTCGAGGACCGTGCCGAGCCGGATCGGGGCGGCGCCCGGCTGCGCGGCCCGCGCCGAGGTCTCTGGAGTCACGTCGAACTCGGGCCGCAGCGCGAACCGCACGCCGGGTATCTCCTGGACCGGGGGCCGGGCCAGGGCCGCCAGCAGCTCGGAGCTGCCGAGGAAGGGGGAGTCGGCGGGCCCCGGCGGGACGTCCGCGAGCCCGGCCGTGACCACCGTCGGGAAGTCGCCGACCTGCCCGGTCGGCCTGAGCGCGTAGGGAAGTCCTTCGAGGTCGGCCGACGCGCAGACCAGCGCGGCCACCCGCTGGGCCTCCTCGGGGGTGCGGCCGCCGGTCAGGAGACGGATGCGCCACAGCCCCGTGGCCGAGGCCTTCGCCAGCTCCTTGTGCCTGCGTTCCAGCCGGTCGGCCTCAAGGGCGTACTCGGGCGAGCCCGCCGCCTTGGACTGGGCCCTGCGCTGCCGGTCCGCCGCCTCACCGGTGAGCTCGTCGAGCTCCTCCGGCAGTACCGGGTCGGCCAGCAGCAGCCAGGCGAAGGCCTCCTGCCAGACGCCGAGCAGGCAGTCCTCCAAACCCGGACGCAGCCGGGACGTCCCCTGCTCCCGGGGTTCGTCCCCGACCAGCAGTCCGTCCGCGACCCCGGCCACGGCGGTCCAGTGGGGGAACCGGGCCAGCGACCCGACGACGGCTCCCTGGGCGTGCCGCCGCGCCCGCGCCCCGGCCGGGAGGCGGAGCAGGGTCGTGCCCGGGTCGGCCGGATCGTCGCCGCCGGCCAGTGCCGAGCCGCCCAGGAAGACGTCGAGGGGGTGGGCCGCCGACGGACGCGACCAGCCGACGAGGATGCCGCCCCGGGCCGGGTCGGAGGGCTGTCGGGCGTGGAAGGCGGACACGAGCGCGGCGAACCGGTGCGCACGCAGCTCGTCCTCGGGGCCGGCCGGCCGGGAGGCGTCCGGCCGCTGCCGCGGCACCTCCGCCAGTGCGTAGGTGGGCATGGCGAGGAGCCTGTGCCAGGCCTCGCCGGCGGTTTCGCGCAGCGTGCTCGACACAGCCCCGCCATTCTGTCGCTCGAACTCGTCGGCAGCATCCTAGAGTCGTTCAATGTGGGGTCCAACCCAGACAGGTTCGAAAGGTGTTGGCCGAAAGCGAATTGGACGTCGGGACGTGCGTGATGCAGCATGACCCGACTACAGGCCGATGAATGACTCTCCGCTTCGGCGGTCCGGCAGCGAGCCGAGTCGCCGGTCCGCCGCCCCGTGCACCACCTGCCGGGAGCATTTGGCCAACTGTCTTGATTTCAGCGCCATGTGTAGCGCCAGGTATCCATAGAGCGGACTTCCGTGAACCAGCCAGTCGATCCGAGACAGCCTCATTTCCCGCCGGGGGAAGGCGAATTCGCCGCACCGGCACCGCCGCAGGCGCCACCGCAGGCACCACCACCGCCGAACCCGTACGCGCAGCCGGCCGCGCAGGCCGACCCCCGTGTCCCACAGCAGGGCCACCCCCACCCGCCGGCCCCGCCGACGGCGGCGGCCCAGGGCTACCCCCTCGCACCCCCGGCCCAGACCCCGGGGCACCCCGCGACCCCGGCCCCGCCGCCGTACGCGCCCGGCGGCTTCGCGGCGCCGCCGTACTCCGCGGGGTTCCAGGCCCCCACCGCCCCGCCGCCCCCGTCCCAGGGGCAGGTACCCGGCCACCCCGCCGCCCCGGGTACGCCTCCGCCGCCCGTGCCGCCCACCCTGGCCAAGCCGGAACCCGGTCAGGCTCCGCCGGTGCCCGCCACCGCCCCCGGGTACCCGCCGGCCGCCTACGACCCGGCTCAGCCCCCCGCGTACGACCCGGGCGCGCCGCCGTCGGTCCGACGCGGGGCGGACGCCTCGTCCATCACCACGCTCCTGCTCCACCTCCCCCTGTTCCTGGGCAGCCTCCTCGTCATCTGGCTGGTCTCCCGGCTGCTTCCCGCAGGGCTGGACGTCGTCTTCGTCATCGCCTGGCTCGCGTCGGGCGCACTGATGTTCCACCGGCCGACCGAACGGGCCCTCGCCCGCGTCATGTTCAAGTTCCGCGAACCCACCGCGGCCGAACTCGCCCGGCTCCGGCCGCTCTGGGACGCGGTCACCCGGGACGCCGGTATCGACGGCTCGCGCTACGACCTGTGGGTCGAGGACAGCCTCGAGATCAACGCCTCCGCCGCCGCGGGCCACATCGTCAGCGTGACGCGCACGTCGTTGAACGGTCTTCCCCCGGAGGAGCTCGCGGCCGTCCTCGCCCACGAGCTGGGGCACCACGTCGGCGGTCACGCCTGGTCAAGGCTGCTCGGCGTCTGGTACGCCGTCCCGGCCCGGTTCGTGATGGCCGTCGTGAAGTTCTTCATGAGGGTGGTCTTCTCGGTGGCCTCCAAGGGCACGTCCTGCGTCGCGGCGATCCTCACCCTGCTCATCCTCGCGATCACCATCACCTTCGCCCTCACCTTCCCCCCGGCGCTCGCCCTGCTCGCCGTCCCGTTCCTCCTCGCCTGGGCGGGGCGCCGCGGTGAGCTGCGCGCCGACCGGTTCGCCGCGGAGATCGGATACGGGCCCCGGCTGCACGCCGTCTTCACCGGCTGGCAGGAAGGCGGCGCCGACGACGGCCACCTCCAGCAGGGGGTCGCGGCCCGGCTCATGTCCTCGCACCCGCCCATGCACGAGCGCATCCGCGCCCTGGAACCGTTCGCCACCGCGCCGGGCGGACCCGCCGCGCCGACCGGGGGCCTGCCGTCATGACCGTACGGAGCACCGTGCAGGACACCGAGGCCGCGACGGCCGGCCGGTACCTGCGCCTCTTCGAGCCCGGGCAGCGGCTCGGCTGGACCTACCGCGACCCCGAGGCGCTGCGCAGCCCCTTCCCCGAGCCCGAACCCCAGCGGCAGCCCCTGCCCGTGGCATACCAGAACCGGGCGCAGTCCGCGCGGCTGACGCACGAGGAGCGCAAGGGGTCGACCGCCAAGATCGGCGGCGGGATATCGCTGCTGTTCCTGCTCCTGGCCACGGTCGGCGGCGCCCTCATGGTGGTACTGGCCGTGATCGCGGCGGGGGCGACCGCGGCTCTGGTGCTCACCGCCGGGAGGGCGGCCGCGCAGGCGGGCGCACAGCTGGAGTCCAAGTCCACGGAACTGGAGCAGCACTTCCAGTACGCCTGGCAGTCCTGGCACCAGCGCGGCCTCCAGCACAAGACGGCCCAGGACCAGTGGATCAACGCCATGGACGAGTGGGGCGCGATGCCCGCGGGGTCCGGCACACTGCGGCTGGACGTCTTCGGCGGCAGCCAGCGCAGCCGGGAGGGCTTCCTCACCGTCTTCGGCACGTCGACCCTCCGGCAGCAGCCCCTGATCGTGGTCGACCTGACCCAGGCCCTCATCTGCGAGGAGCTGTCCGCGCTCGCCGGGCTGGCCGGCGTCCCCACGGACGTGCAGCTGCTGCCGAGCCGGATGGCCGAGAGCGGGATCGTCAGCGGTCTCACCGCGCAGGAGCTGGTCGACACCCTCGTGGAGGCGGTGCACGCCGACGACTCCGAGGCCAACCGGGCCACGCGGGCCCTCGACACCAGGATCCTCCAGCAGCTGTGCGGGGTCCTGGGAGCGGAGGTCACCCCGGCCCGGCTGGGCGCGGGCCTGCGCGCCCTGATGGGGGAGATCGACGACACCGACGCCCTCACCAGGGCGGAGCGCAACCGCATCGCGGACGACCTGGTGGCCGACAAGAACAAGGACCAGATGCGGGACAGCCTGCTGCGCCTCGCGTCCCTCCTGCATCCGCTGGAACGTCTGGGTACGGAGCGCGGCGGACGCGGCCCCGGCTACCTCACCTGCATCGCGCTGGACTTCGCCACCGGTTCGGCCAGTACCGAGCTGCTGGGCGACCTGGCGGTCCAGAGCGTGACCCGGCGCCTGGCGTCCTTCCCCGAGGCGGCCCCGTCGGTGGTCGTCGCGCTCGGCGAACGGGGCCTGCAGCGGCGTTACCTGGAGCAGCTGGCCGGCATCTGCGAGCGCCGCGGCGCACAGCTCACCGTCCTGCACCCGCACCTGCGCGAGGGGGCGGAGGAGGTGATCGGCAGCGGCACGGTCGGTTTCATGAAGCTGGGCAACCACCAGGAGGCCGGGATCGCGGCGGACTTCCTGGGCCGCCAGCACTCGTTCGTCCTGCACTCCCTGACGGACACCGAGGGCACGACGGTCAGCACCTCCGTGGCCAAGACGATCGGATCCTCGGTGAGCAGGGGAACCACATACAGCGAGTCGGTGAGCCGGGGTTCGAACTGGGGGAGCTCCGACACCTACCAGGGCGGCTTCAACCCGTTCTCGTCGAGCAGCTCCAGCAGCTCCGGCGGCAGCTACAGCGAGACCACCGGGACGTCGACCAGCACGACGCACTCGACGAACGAGTCCACCACGCACACGACCAGTGAGGGTACGAGCACCAGCCTCGCCCGCGGTGAACAGCGCGTCTACGAGTACGCGGTCGAGCCGACCCGGCTCCAGGCGCTCGCGGAGTTCAGCCTGCTGCTCGTGGAGCGCGGTCCGGACGGTTCCGTGACGGTCCACCCGGCCGACTGCAACCCGAACATCGTCCTGCTCGACCGGGTGAGCACGCGGCCGCTGCCGTAAGCGCCGCGGCGGCGGGCATACGAGGGCCCCGGTGGCCGGCCTCCCCAGGTCCGGCTGCCGGGGCCCTCGCACCCCATCCCACGGGTTCGGTGGGCGCCGTCAGAGGCGCTGGATGATCGTGCCGGTCGCCAGTGCGCCTCCCGCGCACATGGTGATCAGCGCGAACTCCTTGTCGCGCCGCTCCAGCTCGTGCAGCGCGGTGGTGATCAGGCGGGCGCCGGTGGCGCCGACGGGGTGGCCGAGGGCGATGGCGCCGCCGTTGACGTTGACCTTCTCCAGGTCCTGGCCGAAGACCTGGGCCCAGCTCAGGACCACGGAGGCGAAGGCCTCGTTGATCTCGACGAGGTCGATGTCGCGCAGGGACATCCCGGCCTTGCCGAGGACGGCCCGCGTCGCGTCGATGGGCCCGTCCAGGTGGAAGTGGGGGTCGGCGCCGACGAGGGCCTGGGCGACGATGCGGGCGCGCGGCTTGAGCTTGAGCGCGCGGGCCATCTTGCGGGAGGCCCACATGACGGCGGCGGCGCCGTCGGATATCTGGGAGGAGTTCCCGGCGGTGTGCACGGCCGTCGGCATGACCGGCTTCAGCCGGGCCAGGCCCTCCATGCTGGTGTCGCGCAGGCCCTCGTCCCGGTCGACCAGCCGCCACATGCCCTGCCCGGCGGCCTGTTCCTCCTCCGTGGTCGGGACCTGGACGGCGAAGGTCTCGCGCTTGAAGCGCTCCTCGGCCCAGGCGGCGGTGGCCCGCTCCTGGGAGAGGACCCCGAGGCGGTCGACGTCCTCGCGGGTCAGGCCCCGGTGGCGGGCGATCCGCTCGGCCGCCTCGAACTGGTTGGGGAGGTCGACGTTCCACTCGTCCGGGAAGGGCTTGCCCGGGCCGTGCTTGGAGCCGGAGCCGAGGGGGACCCGGCTCATGGCCTCGACGCCGCAGGCGATGCCGATGTCGATGACCCCGCCGGAGACCATGTTGGCGACCATGTGGTTCGCCTGCTGGGAGCTGCCGCACTGGCAGTCGACGGTGGTGGCGGCGGTCTCGTACGGGAGTCCCATGGCGAGCCAGGCGTTGCGGGCGGGGTTCATGGACTGCTCACCGGCGTGGGTGACGGTGCCGCCGACGATCTGTTCGACGCAGTCGGGCTGGATTCCGGTACGGGCGAGCAGTTCACGGTAGGTCTCGCCGAGCAGGTAGGCGGGATGGAGGTTGGCCAGGGCGCCCCCGCGTTTCCCGATGGGCGTGCGTACGGCTTCGACGATGACGGGTTCCGCGGCCATGAGCTCGTCCTCTCCTGCACACTCTGCACAGCACCTGCGCGGCGGGCCGTCCCGGCGGCCGCCGCGCTCGAACTAGTACGCGTTCTAGTTCTCCCCGCAGTCTTATGACCCTGACCCCCGCCACGCAAGGGTCTTGCACGCCCCCTCCACGGATTCCACACGCAACAGTTGACGCCGGGGCCCTTGTCACTTGTAGAACTCGTTACTACCTTCAAGCCAACTTCTGATGGGCCGTCAGACCTTCGCCCGACCTTGGAGTCGCCCGATGTCCTGTCCCGCGCTGCCCGAAGGCTTCGACGCCACCGACCCCGACCTCCTGCGGGAACGGGTCCCGCTGCCGGAGTTCGCGCGGCTCCGGCAGACCGCCCCCGTGTGGTGGTGCGCGCAGCCGCGCGGCATCACCGGGTTCGACGACGAGGGCTATTGGGCCGTCACCCGGCACGCGGACGTCAAGTACGTCTCCACGCACCCGGAGCTGTTCTCCTCCACCACCAACACGGCGATCATCCGCTTCAACGAGCACGTCCAGCGCGAACAGATCGAGGCCCAGCGCCTGATCATGCTGAACATGGACCCCCCTGAGCACACCCGCGTCCGGCAGATCGTGCAGCGCGGCTTCACCCCGCGCGCCATCCGCGGCCTGGAACAGGCCCTGCGCGACCGGGCGCGGAAGATCGTCGAGGAGGCACGGGCGGCCTCGGGCGACGGCGACTTCGACTTCGTCACGCAGGTGGCCTGCGAACTCCCGCTCCAGGCCATCGCCGAACTGATCGGCGTACCGCAGCGGGACCGGGCCAAGATCTTCGACTGGTCCAACAAGATGGTCGCCTACGACGACCCCGAGTACGCGATCACCGAGGAGGTCGGCGCCAACGCGGCCGTCGAGCTCATCGGCTACGCGATGAACCTGGCCGCCGAGCGCAAGGAGTGCCCGGCCAAGGACATCGTGACCCAGCTCGTGGCGGCGGAGGGCGAGGGCAACCTGCGGTCCGACGAGTTCGGCTTCTTCGTGCTGCTGCTGGCCGTCGCGGGCAACGAGACCACGCGCAACGCCATCAGCCACGGCATGCACGCCTTCCTCACCCACCCCGAGCAGTGGGAGCTGTACAAGGCGACCCGGCCCTCGACGGCCGCCGAGGAGATCGTGCGCTGGGCCACGCCCGTGGTCTCCTTCCAGCGCACCGCCACCCGGGACACCGAGCTGGGCGGGCAGAAGATCAAGGCGGGCGACCGGGTGGGGATGTTCTACTCCTCCGCCAACCACGACCCCGAGGTCTTCCGGGACCCGGAGGCCTTCGACATCACCCGCGACCCGAACCCGCACCTCGGCTTCGGCGGCGGCGGCCCGCACTTCTGCCTCGGCAAGTCCCTGGCCGTCATGGAGATCGACCTGATCTTCAACGCCCTCGCCGACACCCTGCCCGACCTGCGGCTCGCCCCGGGGAACGCCGGGCCGCGGCGGCTGCGGGCGGCCTGGCTGAACGGCATCAAGGAGCTCCGGGTCAGCGCCGGTTGACCTGCGGTCAGTGCTGGTTGACCCGTGGTCCGCGACGGTTGACCCGTGGTCCGCGACGGCGGGGGCCGTCACCTCCCACGCCCCCGGCCCCCGCCGTCCACCGGAACGGTTCCGCTCGGCGGGGCGCCGCCGGGCCGCGCCGGCGGCCGTCCGAGTGGCGGGATCCCGCGGGTGGGCCGATCCTTACAGGACGCGGCGATCCACCGAAGGGGCGCCGGGGCCGTCACGCCCCGGCGCCCCTTCGGCCTGCGGGGGCGTCAGGCGGCTGCGGGAGGGGGCGGCGTCGGACGGGCCGGTCAGGCGGGGGCGTCAGGAGGACCCGTCAGGAGGACCCGTCAGGAGTGGCGCAGGACCGCGCAGGTCGTCGTCCCGTGGGCGTAGAGCTTCCCGTCATGGGTGCCGGTGATCCGGGCCTCGGCGGTGGCGGTGGTGCGCCCGACGTGCAGGGCGGTGCCCTCGCAGCGCAGGGTGGGGGTGTCGGCGAGGACCGGGCGGATCATGTGGACGCCCAGCTGGACCGTGGTGTACGCGGTGCCGGCCGGGAGCCGGGTCATCACGGCCGAGCCGAGGGCGGAGTCCAGCAGGGTGGCGAGGAAACCGCCGTGGACCGTGCCCATGGGGTTGAGCAGGTGGTCACCGGGCTCCCCCTCGAAGACGGCGAAGCCCTCGCCGACCTCGGTGAGGCGGAAGCCCAGGGTGCTCGTCATCGAGGCGGCGGGCAGGGTCCCCTTCAGCGCCGCCTGCAGGATCTCCAGGCCGCTCATGTCCGCGAGCCCCGGGACGGAGGCCGGCTGCGGCTCCCAGGTGTGGGTGCGGCTGCGGGAGGCGGGGGTTCCGGTGGCCGCGGGGGCTTCGGAGCCAGGGGTGCCGGGGGCAGGGGTGCCGGCGGCGGCTTCGGGGGCGGCGGTCTCGTACGTGGTCATGGCATCGACCCTAGACAGCCGACCCGGGCGGCGGGAGTGTCGGATCCGGCGCCTTACGGTCGGATTCCGACAGCCGTCGGAACGCTAGGGTGGGTCCGTGAAAGTCGCCGTACTGGCCCTCGACGGGGTGTTCGACTCCGGGATCTCCGCCGTCCTGGACGTGCTCCACACCGCCAACGCCCTGCGCGGGCAGCTCTCCGGCGCCGCACCGCCGGCCTTCGCCGTCCACACGGTCGGCGTGCGCCGGCGCGTCCGTACGGGGCTGGGCCACCGCGTCGACACCGAGCCCGCCGCCCACGCCGAGGACGCCGAACTCCTCGTCCTGCCCGCCCTGATGGAACGCCGGCCCGACGCCCTGCTGGAGACGGTGGCCTCGCCCGCGCACCGCTCCGCCCGCCGGCTGCTGGCCGAGGCCCGCGAGCGCCGCACCCCGCTCGCCTCCTCCTGCACCGGTACCTTCCTGCTCGCCGAGTCGGGGGTACTGGACGGGCTGCGGGCCACGACCAGCTGGTGGCTGGCGCCGGTCTTCCGGGAGCGCTACCGCCGGGTGACGGTGGAGGAGACCCGGATGGTCACCACCTCGGACGGGGTCACCACCGCCGGCGCCGCGTTCAGCCACCTCGACCTGGCACTGGCCGTCGTGGCCTCGCGCAGCCCGGCCCTGGCGGACCTGGTCCGGCGCTACCTCGTCGTGGACGACCGGGTCTCCCAGGCCGCGTACATGATCCCCAGCGCCATGGCCCGCCACGAACCGCTGGTCGCCGCCTTCGAGGAGTGGGTACGCGCCCGCATCGCGGAACCCCTGTCCATCGCCGACGCGGCCCGCGACCTCGGCGTCAGCGAGCGCACCCTCCAGCGCACGATGGCCCGCACCCTGGGCGTCTCCCCCATCCGCCTGGTCCAGGACCTGCGGGTCGAGCAGGCCGAACACCTGCTGCGCACCTGCGGCCTGCCCCTCTCGGCGGTGGCGTGCAGGGTGGGGTACGAGAGCCCCGGCCCGCTGCGCGCCCTGCTGCGCAGGCGGGCGGCGGGCGGGGGCTGAGCGGGGCGGGGACAGAGCGGCCGCCGGGGCAAGGGCGGCCGCAGGGGCAGGGGACAGGGCGGCGCAGGGGCGGAACCGCGCCGGGCGTACGGCGTGCGGGCGCCCCGGCCCGGTGCCAGACTGGGGCCATGGCCACGGTCACGGCTGCGCCCGGCCCCTCCTTCCGGGGGCGGGTGGTGCGGCCCGAAGACCCCACGTACGACGAGGACCGGCGCGTCTGGAACGGCTCGGTGGACCGCCGCCCCGCCCTCATCGCCTGCTGCACGGGCGTGGCCGACGTCATGGACGCCGTACGGTTCGCGGCCGCCGAGGGCCTGCCCCCGGCCGTGCGCTCCGGCGGCCACAGCTTCCCCGGGCACTCCGTCTGCGACGACGGCCTCGTCATCGACCTCTCCGCGATGCGCGGCATCCGGGTGGACCCCGAGGCCCGCACCGTCCGCGCCCAGGCCGGGGTGCTGCTCGGCGAACTGGACCGGGAGACCCAGGCGTTCGGGCTGGCGGTCCCGGCCGGGATCGTCACGACCACCGGCCTGGCGGGGCTGACCCTCGGCGGCGGCATCGGCTGGCTGATGCGCAAGTACGGGCTGACGATCGACCAGTTGCTGTCGGTGGACGTGGTCACGGCCGACGGGTCGTTCCTGAAGGCGAGCGAGAAGGAGAACGCCGATCTCTTCTGGGGGATCCGCGGCGGAGGCGGGAACTTCGGGATCGTCACGGAGTTCGAGTTCCGACTCCACCCGGTGGGCCCCGTGGTCCTCGCGGGCCCGATCCTGTGGCCGATGGAGGAGTCGGCCCGGCTGCTGCGCCTGTACCGGGACTGGATCACCGACGTCCCGGACGAGCTGACCACCGCGGTCGTCCACCGCCGGGTCCCCCCGGTGCCGTTCATGCCGCAGGAGCTGCACGGGCGGCCGGTGGTGATGGTGGTCTGCTGCTACGCCGGGCCGGTCGAGGACGGCGAGCGGGTGCTGCGGCCGCTGCGCGAGGCGGGCCCGCCGCCCCTGCTGGACCTGTGCGCGCCGAAGCCGTTCACCGCACACCAGGCGATGTTCGACCCGTCCTTCCCGCGCGGCCGCTGGTACTACTTCAAGTCCTGCGACGTGGACCGGCTGGAGGACGAGGTCATCGACCTCACCGCCGCCCACGCCGCCCGGATCTCCTCGCCCCTCACCGCCTTCCCCGTCTTCCAGCTCGGCGGGGCGATCCGGCGGGTCGGGGACGACGAGACGGCCTTCGGCGGGCGCTCCTCCGGCCACACCTTCAACATCAACGGGACGACCGAGGGCCCCGAGGGCTTCGAGGCGGAACGGAAGTGGGCGCGCGGCCTCTGGTCGGCGCTGGCCCCCTACCAGACCGGGGTCTACTCCAACTTCCTGATGGAGGAGGGCGAGGACCGGGTCGCCCAGGCATACGGGGAGGCCAAGTACCGGCGCCTGCGGGAGCTCAAGCGCCACTACGACCCCGGCAACCTCTTCCACCTCAACCAGAACATCCCTCCGGCCGCCCCTGACACCCCTGAAACCCCCGACGCCTCCTGAACCCCCGCAGCCCCTACCGCCGTACGGCGGCCAGCCGGTCGGGTTCCCCCGCCCCCGCCTCGACCGGGCGCGGCGCGGGCAGGACGAGCCGCAGCCGGCGCGGCCCGGACAGGACGTGGACCAGCCCGAAGCCCGCCGCGACGACGGCCGCACCGCCCACCGCGTCCAGGACCCAGTGGTTGGCGGTGGCCACGATCGCGCACACCGTGATCAGCGGGTGCAGCGCGCCCAGCAGCTTCTGCCAGCCCTTCGGCGCCAGTACGACCACCACGATCCCGCACCACAGCGACCAGCCGAAGTGCAGCGAGGGCATCGCCGCGTACTGGTTGGAGATCGCGGTCATCGCCCCGTACGAGGGGTTCGCCAGGTCCTGCGCCCCGTGCACGGTGTCGACGAAGCCGAGGCCGGGCATGAGCCGCGGCGGCGCCAGCGGGAACAGCCAGAACCCGGCCAGCGCGATGACGGTCGCCAGGCCCAGCGAGGCCCGCGCCCAGCGGTAGTCGGCGGGGCGGCGCCGGTACAGCACGGCCAGGATCGCGAGCGGCACCACGAAGTGGAAGGAGGAGTAGTAGAAGTCGAAGAACGCCTCCAGCCACGGTGTGTCCACCACCGCCCGGTTGACGGCCCGTTCGATGTCGATGCCGAGGATCCGCTCGGCGCCGTGGATCCGGCTCCCGTTCCACTCGGCGAGGGAGCGGCTGGCGGGGGCGGCGGCGCGGATGTGCGAGTAGATCGAGTAGCCGACCCGTATCAGCAGGAGTTCCAGCGGCAGGCTGGGCCGCGACAGGGCGCGCCGCCAGAACGGCAGCAGCGGCACCCGCGCCCAGCGGGCGGGGGCCGGACGCCCGTAGAGGGCGGGCACGGGCTCGCGCCAGTACGGGGAGGAGCGCGGCAGGAACGGCACGGCGCAGGCCGCCGCCACGGCCGCGAGGAGCGGCACGTTGTCCCGTACGGGGGCCAGCGCGGCCAGGTTGGGCAGCAGTACGGCGCTCGGCAGGGTGATGGCCAGCACCACGGCGACGGGCCACACGCGCCGGTCGGCGGCCCGCTTCCCCACCTTGCCGGCCACCGCGAGCAGCACCCACAGCAGCTGGTGGCGCCAGCCCGTCGGGGACACGGCGACGGCCGCGCAGCCGGTGACGGCGACCGCGAGCAGCAGCTGGCCGTCGCGGGCGTAGCGGGCCGCGCGGCGCAGGGCGGCCCAGGTGACCGCGGCGGCGAGGGCGGCGTAGAGGAGGATCTCGCCGGGCCCGCTGAGGCCGAAGCGGAGCAGGGCGCCGTGGACGGACTGGTTGGCGAGGCCTTCGGGTGAGCCGCCGAGGCCGGTGCCGGCGAGGTGGTGGATCCAGTACGTCCACGAGTCGCGGGGCAGGGCGGCCCAGGCCAGCGCGGTGGCCCCGGCGAAGGTCGCGGCGGCGGCCCGGGCGGTGGGACGGCGTCCGGTCAGCCACAGCAGCGGGGCGAAGAGCAGCAGGGCGGGCTGGAGGGCGGCGGCGAGGCCGACGAGGAGTCCGGCGGGCTTCCCGCCGGGCACCCTGAAGAAGGCGAGCAGCACCAGCAGGACGGGCAGGACGGCGGTCTGGCCCGGGAAGGCGGCCGCGCGGACCGGCAGGGAGACCATCATCAGCGCGACCAGCACGGGCGCCGCGAGCAGCGCGGTCCGGCGCGGCACCGGGTCCGGCAGCCCGCGCGCGGCGACCACCCCGACGGCGGCGACCAGGAACAGGGTCGCGCAGGTCCAGGCCACCTCCAGGGAGGAGGGCGCGGCGAGCTCGGCCAGGGGCTTGAGGACGAGGCCGGCGAAGGGAGTGCCGGTGAACCGCCGGGCGTCGTAGAGGGTGCCGGGGACCGCGGTGCCCGCCGAGAGGTGCAGGTCGCTGAACCACTCGCCCGGGGGCACGCGCAGGACGGAGGCGGCCTGTCTGACGGCGAGGACCGCCGCGAGCGCCCACAGCAGGAGGCGCGCCGCCCCGAGTCTGCCGGCCCCGCCCAGGACCCCGGCATGTCCGTCGGCACCGCCGTGCTCCGCCGCGTCAGCCACGCCTCGCCGTCCTCCCGCCCTGCCACCGGGGTTCACCACCGGGTCGACGATATCCCCCGCGGGATCCCTAGGATGGCGGCATGAGCATCGTGAAGATCAACGCCCTGACCGTTCCCGACGAGCAGCGTGAGGTGCTGGAGCAGCGGTTCGCCTCGCGGGCGGGTGCCGTGGAGAACTCGGACGGATTCGAGTGGTTCGAGCTGCTGCGGCCGATCGAGGGCACCGACCAGTACCTGGTGTACACGCGCTGGCGTTCGGAGGAGGACTTCCAGGCGTGGATGGAGGGTCCGATGAAGGCGGCGCACCAGGGCGGCGGGGACCGGCCGAAGCCGGCGGCGTCGGGGTCGCAGGTGTGGTCGTTCGAGGTCGTGCAGCAGGCGGCGCCGAAGAAGGCGTGAGCGGGGCGGCGTGAGCGGAGTGGAAGGGCCCGGGGGCGCGCGCGTCCCCGGGCCCTTCCGTTCGGCTCCCGGCTCCTTACGACTCCTTAGGGCTCCTTGACGGCTCCTTCGGTCTCCTTACGGCTCCTCCGGCTCGGTCAGCTCGGTCAGCTCCAGAAGGCGTCGCTCTCGTCGATGTCCTGGGTGCACTGGTCGATGTCGGTGATCTTGCCGCCGACGATGGTGAAGAAGAGCCCTTCGTGGATCTCGATGCCCCGGTCGCCGCGGTCCGCCATGGCGAGGTGCGAGGACATCGCGTGGCCCCTGCCGTCGACCAGGACGCGCTCCAGGGTGACCCGGAAGGTGCCGCCGGTCTCCTCTCCCAGGCGGCGGTAGAGGTCGAGGACCGCCTCCCGCCCCTTGTGGTGCCCGGACAGGGGGCTGGTGCCGGGCATGTGGTGGATGACGTCGGCCGTCATCAGGCTGCCCAGGGTCTCCATGTCGCCCTTGCCGAAGGCCTCGTAGCCGCGGCGGATCAGGGCACAGTCCGGATGCTCCGACATGACCGTCCACCCTTCATTCGTGGGATTTACGCCTTTTCTCATCATCGGCCCGCGCCTGTGGATATTCCACGCGGGAGGGCGGGGCGGCTCTCCACAATGGCGGCATGGACAGGAACTCGATCACCACGACCACGACGGGCACGACGAGCACCACGACCACGACGAGCACGATGAGCGCCGCTGACGGCGGCCCCGGCTGGGCCGTCACCGCGGAGCCCTTCACGACCGCCGATGCCACCACGCTGCGGCGCGCGTACTACGCCGAGGTCGCCGGGCGGTACTGGAAGCGGTCCGTCACCGAGGCCGAGGTCGACCAGGGGATGCTGGACGACCCGGCCGACGGGCTCGAACCGCCGACAGGGCAGTTCGTGGTCGGGCGGCTGGACGGACGGCCCCTGGCCTGCGGCGGCATACGGCTGCTGGACCCCGCCACCGCCGAGCTCACGAGGATCTACGTCGACGCGGCCGCGCGCGGCACGGGCGGCGGGGCGGCCCTGCTGGCCGTACTGGAGGAGGAGGCCCACGCGCTGGGCGCCGAGCGGGTGCGGCTGGACACCCGGACCGACCTGGTGGAGGCCCGGGCCCTGTACGCGCGTCAGGGGTACCGGGAGATACCGGCGTACAACTCCGGCCCGTACGCCCAGCACTGGTTCGAGAAGCCGCTGGTCTGACCGGCCGGCCGGGGCCGGCCGGTCCGTCCGTCCGTCAGGGCGCGGCGTGGTCGCGGCGCGGGAGGGAGTCGTAGGGCTCCTCGGCGTCGGATCCGCACAGCTCCCGGTTGAGTTCCTCGACGAGTTTGACGAGGTCGGTGGGGCGTTCGGGGCCCCACCAGTCGCCGAGCAGTTCGGCGAGCGAGTCCTGCCGGGCCCCGGCCAGCCGGTCCGCGTGCTCGCCGCCCCGGTCGGTCAGGACGAGCGAGAGCCCCTGCCGGACGGCGAGCCCGCGCTCCTCGACCTGGCGGGCGGCGTCCGTGATGACCTTGAGGGGGACGGCTGTGCGTTCGGCGAGCATCGCCGGGTCGGTCGAGCCGTACTTCTTGATCCGCAGCAGCAGCCAGCTGGCGGCGGGCAGCAGGTCGTAGCCCGCCCTCGCGGTGATCTTCTCGTAGACGTGGACGCGGCCCTCCCTCGTGCCGAGTACGGACAGGGCGCGGGCGACCTCGTCCCGGGAGGAGCGCTGGACGGGGTTGGAGGCGAGGGTCTCCGTCACATCGGGCGCGGTGACGGAGGCGCGCAGCTTGTCCTCCTTGAGGAACCAGGAGATCAGGAACGCGAGCAGGACCACGGGCACCGCGTAGAGGAAGACGTCGGTGATGGCGCTGGAGTAGGCGTCCAGCACCCGGGGCCGCACGGCGGGCGGGAGGGCTGTGATGGCCCGCGGGTCGGCCTCCAGCCGCTCGGGGCTCGCGGCGGGCGGGAGCGGGATGCCGGCGAGGGTGGCGGTGAGCTTCTCGCCGAGCCGGCTGGTGAAGATCGTGCCGAAGATGGCGACGCCGAAGGAGGCGCCGATGGAGCGGAAGAAGGTGGCACCGGAGGTCGCGACCCCGAGGTCGGCGTAACTGACGGCGTTCTGCACGACCAGGACGAGCACCTGCATGACGAGGCCGAGGCCGGCGCCGAAGACGAAGAAGTAGGCGCTCATCTCCAGGTCCGAGCTGGTCCGTTCCAGCCGGTGCAGGAGCACCAGTCCGACGGCGGTGACGGCGGTGCCGGTGATGGGGAAGACCTTCCAGCGTCCGGTGCGGCTGACGATCTGCCCGGAGCCGGTGGAGGCGATCAGCAGGCCGAGCACCATCGGCAGCATGTGGACGCCGGACATGGTCGGTGAGACGCCCCGGACGACCTGGAGGAAGGTCGGCAGGTAGACCATCGCGCCGAACATGGCGAAGCCGACGATGAAGCTGATCACCGAGCAGAGGGTGAAGGTGCGGATCCGGAACAGCTTCAGCGGCAGGACGGGTTCGGCGGCCCGCCGCTCAACGAACAGGAAGGCGACGAGGAGGACGGCGCCGAGGACGGCGAGGCCCACGATCCGGGTGGAGCCCCAGCCCCAGCCGCCGCCGAGGGAGGCGACGAGGACGAGGCAGGTGGCGACGCCGGCGATCAGGACGGTGCCGAGGTAGTCGATGGTGTGCCGGGAGGAGCGGGCCGGGATGCGCAGGGCCGCGGCGATGACGACGAGGGCGACGAGTCCGATGGGGAGGTTGATGTAGAAGACCCAGCGCCAGGAGAGGTGGTCCACGAACAGGCCGCCCAGCAGGGGCCCGAGGACGCTGGTCGCGCCGAAGACGGCGCCGAAGAGGCCCTGGTACTTGCCGCGTTCGCGGGGCGGGACGATGTCGCCGACGATCGCCATCGACAGCACCATCAGTCCGCCGCCGCCCAGGCCCTGGAGGGCGCGGAAACCGATCAGCTGCGGCATGTCCTGGGCGAGGCCGCAGAGCGCGGAGCCGATGAGGAAGATGACGATGGCGTACTGGAAGAGCTTCTTGCGCCCGTACTGGTCGCCGAGCTTGCCCCACAGGGGGGTGGCGGCCGTGGACGCCAGCATGTAGGCGGTGACCACCCAGGACAGGTGCTCCATGCCGCCCAGCTCGCTCACGATCGTGGGGAGGGCGGTGGAGACGATGGTCTGGTCGAGGGCGGCGATCAACAGGCCCAGTAGCAAGGCCCCGATCGAGACGAGCACCTCGCGCGAGGCGTGCTCGGCGCCCTGGGCGGGGTTCGCTGGCGAGGCGGTCACATCCTGAGCCATCGGCTCCTCCTCACGCCGGATCAACATCTCCATCCTGAGCGGTCTGTCCCGTTATGGCCTCTCGGAAGGGTTGGGTGGGGCCGAAGGGGTCTGCATAATCGCTGGCAGTGTCCAGGGAGGGGTTATCAGTGAGCGCTGAGCGCTGTCCGGAATGCGGCGCCGTGGGCGCCGACTGCGCGTGTGCGCGCGGGGTGGGGTTCAACCCGCTGCGCATCCGCCCGTACATGCCCGCACCCGACGCCGAGGGGACGGTCCCGGCACAGACGCCGCCCCAGCCGGTCCTGGGCGCCGTGGCCCACCCGGGCCCCACCACCGGCTCCCCGTTCCCGACCGACCCGCCACGACCGGCCTCCGGCACCCCCGAAGCCCCGACGACGGCGATCCCGCACCTGCCGCCGGGCGCCCACCCCGGAACCCCACAGGATCCGGCGGCACCGACGACGACCATCCCCCACCTCCCGAGCAACCCGGGCCCCTGGCCCGCAGCGCACACGGAGGCCCCGACCACCATGATCCCGCCCGTGACGGGCCCGGGCGCCGGGGGGCCGGGTGGCCTCGACGCGGCGACGGCGGCCGTCCCGCACCTGCCGGGCGGCCCGGGCGCCGGGGGGCCGGGGGGCCTCGAAGCACCCACGACCGTGATCCCGCCGGTCTCCGCCGACGCCACCGACGCCTCCGCGCGGGCGGCCGGTGCCGCCGAGGCCCCGACGGCCATGTTCCCGCCCGTCCCGGCGCCGCCGCACGGCACCGGCATACCCGGCCCGCCGCCGGCCGATCAGACCATGCGACTGCGGACCGTACCCCCGCAGGGGCCGGGCCCGCGCGGCCCCCGGCCGGGTGCCCGGCGCCCGGAGCCGAAGCGGCGGCGGCGCGCCGTCCCGCTGCTGGCCGCGGCCGGCGCGGTGGTGGCCGCCGGGCTGGTGGCGCTCGCGCTGGGGCTGTTCACCGACTCGGGGAAGGACGGCAGCACGCTCGCGGACCCCAAGCCGTCGGTCCCCGTGACCGGCGCGGCCCCGGGCCCGTCGGAGTCGTCGGCCGGCCCCACCGAGAGCGCCTCGGCGTCGGCCTCGCCGTCCGCTTCGGCGAGCGCGTCCCGGTCGGCCTCGCCGTCCGCGTCCCCCAGCCCCTCCCGTACGTCGGCGGCCCCGTCGCCGAGCCCGTCCGCGAGCGCGCCCCGCGCCACCAAGCCCGTCGCCCCGCCCCAGCCGCCGCCCGCCAAGCCCGCGACCCTGCGCTCCGGCGACTCGGGGCCCGAGGTGCTGAAGCTCCAGCGGCTGCTGGCGGACCAGGGGATGTACGACGGCCGCTTCGACGGCCGGTACGGCCGCTCCGTCGAGCGGGCCGTCGCCGAGTTCCAGATGCAGTCCGGGGTCTACGAGGACTCCTGGGGCGTCTACGGTCCGGCGACCCGGCGGGCCCTGGAGGGATAGATCACGCGACCGGCGGTGGCGCGCACCGCCCCCGGTTTTGTATCGTGTAGGAACAAAGTGGTTCCGTCCACACCCCCTGACCGGTGGACGGAACCACTTGTTCTCTTCTCCCGCCCGTCTGGAGCCCCGCCGATGTCGGCCAGCACCGCTTCCGCCGCCCCCGTCGTCCTCACCGCCAGGGCCCTGCTCCTGGACATGGACGGCACCCTCGTCAACTCGGACGCGGTGGTCGAACGCTGCTGGCGCGCGTGGGCGCTGTCGCACGGGCTGGATCCACAGGAGGCCCTCAAGGTGGTCCACGGCCGCCAGGGCTACGCCACCATGGCCGTCCTGCTCCCCGAGCGCCCGATGGAGCTCAACCACGCCGAGAACGCCGAGATGCTGGCCCGCGAGACGGCCGACACCGAGGGCGTGGTGCCCGTCGGCGGCGCGCCGGAGTTCATGGCCGCGATCGCCCGCCTCCCGCACGCCCTG
Source organism: Streptomyces sp. NPDC089915 (assembly GCF_040684675.1). Lineage (NCBI taxonomy): Bacteria > Bacillati > Actinomycetota > Actinomycetes > Kitasatosporales > Streptomycetaceae > Streptomyces > Streptomyces sp. NPDC089915. The sequence continues at coordinate 23,221 of NZ_JBFBGN010000011.1, forward strand.
GTCACCTCGGCCGACGCCGCCCTGGCCCGGGTCCGCATGACGGCCGCCGCCCTGCCGATGCCGCTGGTGCGGATCACCGCCGAGTCCGTGGGGGCCAGCAAGCCCGACCCCGAGGGCTTCCTCCAGGGCGCCGCCGAGCTGGGCGCGGACCCGGCCGACTGCGTGGTCTTCGAGGACTCCGGCGCCGGCATCGAGGCGGGCCTGGCGGCCGGCATGCGCGTGGTCGGCATAGGCCCCCGCGCCGCCGCCCACGGCCCGACGGTCCACGTCGACGACCTCACGTCGGTCCGCGTCGAGGCGGACGAGGACGGCACGGTCCGCCTCACCCTCACCCCGTCGCGGTAGCCGCACGGGGTGAGGGGCGGCGGAACGGGCGTCAGCCCGCGATCGCCTCGTAGAGGGAGAACCCGGCCAGCGCCAGCATCACGCACGCCGCGACCTTGGTGATGAGCCGCAGCGGGACGTACTTCATGAGGGTGCGCCCGCCCAGGATGCCGATGCCCGCCACCGCCCAGAGCGCCAGCACGGCGCCGAGGCCGACGGAGAGCGGGTTGTCGTAGCGCGCCGCGAGGTTGGCGGTCATGATCTGGGTCAGATCGCCGAACTCGGCCACCAGGATCAGCATGAAGCCCGCGCCGGAGACCTTCCAGAAGGACTGGTCGGCCGGTGCCTTGACCTCTTCCTCCCCGTCGCTCTTCTTCAGCAGCAGCATGGCCGCGCCCGCGAGGAAGAGCACGCCGACGACGGCCTGGACGAGCCGGTGCGGCAGGAGGGTGAGCACGCTGCCCGCGGCGATGGCGAGCGCGACGTGCACGGCGAAGGCGGCGGCCACGCCCGCGAAGACGTACGAGGCGCGGTAGCGGGTGCCGAGCATCAGGCCGGCCAGGGCCGTCTTGTCGGGGAGCTCGGCGAGGAAGACGACGCCGAAGGCGATCGCCAGCACGGTGAAGCTGAACACGGGGAGAAACCTCGATCGGTCGGGCAGGACGCCATCGGGACCGAGAGACCTGGGGTGTTTCAGGGGTCGCTTCGGCTCGGCGGCGCCCTGGGATACGTCAACACGATGAACGCCGCGCGCATGCCGCGTGGGCATGCTGCGCCGCGCGCGTCGCGTCACATGGACAGGACACTGCGGCCGAAGGTCTCGCTGGCCGACCGCTGACGCGGTCCACCTCCGGGCGCCGGCTGGGGTGACCCAGCAGTATGTCGACGTTCCGGCGAAGAGCTACTCCCCTTCTGCTCCGTCCAGGGTACGCGACGACGGCCGCGACACCAGGCCGTCCGGAATGTGAGCTTGACCCCACCCTGCCCCCATCTCATCGGGCGGAATCTCAACCTCCCCTTGAACAGGGGCCGTTGATCTTCTTGATGTGACGTGCCCATGTCGGCAATCTGTCACCTGGCGCCCATCCCCTCGACATCCGGCGCCGCCACCATGGCCGCGCCCCGCCGGGGCCGAACGGCCACCACCCCCCGCTTCAGGGAGCCCCTCATGGCCCTCACGTCCGCCCGCACGCCCTCCTTCTACGCGCGTCACATCCGCCGCGCCGGACGCGCCGGCGTCCTCGCGTCCGCCGTCGCGCTCGCCGCCCTCACCTCCCTCGTGAGCGCCCCGGCCGCCCTCGCCTCCCCGCCCACCCCGATCAGCGCCGCCGAGGCCCGCGCCTACCTCGACACCGTCACGCCGGCCCCCGAGGGCTCCCTCACCGGCTACAGCCGCGCCCAGTTCCCGCACTGGATCACGATCTCCGGCACCTGCAACACCCGCGAGACGGTCCTCAAGCGCGACGGCGTCAACGTCGTCACCGACTCCTCCTGTGCCTCCGTCAGCGGCAGCTGGTACTCCGAGTACGACGGCGCCACCTGGACCGCCGCCTCGGACGTCGACATCGACCACATGGTCCCGCTCGCCGAGGCCTGGCGTTCGGGCGCCAGCACCTGGACGACCGCCAAGCGCCAGCAGTTCGCCAACGACCTCACCCGCCCGCAGCTCATAGCCGTCACCGACAACGTCAACCAGGCCAAGGGCGACCTCGACCCCGGCAAGTGGCTGCCGCCGCGGACCGCTTACCGCTGTACGTACGCCCGCTCCTGGGTCCAGGTGAAGCAGTACTGGGGGCTGAGCATGGACTCCGGGGAGAAGACCGCCCTGGTGAACATCCTGAACGGCTGCTGACCCCGCTCCTCCTCTCCTCACCCCGCCCCTCCCGGGAGGGTTTTCACCCCCGGTATCCCCCGCCAGGGGGAGGCCGGGCCCCCGCCCCGACCCGTACCGTGATCGAAAGGGCTGTCGAGGAGGGGGAGTCTGATGGCCGGACTGCGACTGGGACCGCTGCTGCGCCACGTCGACTGGGACACGGGCGGCTCCGCCACGATATGGATCGAGGCGGACCGCCCGTGCACGGCCGAGGTGCGGTGCGCCGACGGATCGGGCGGGAGCACCCGCACCTTCCAGATCACCGGCCACCACTACGCGCTGATACCGGTCACCGGCCTGACGGCCGGGACGGTCACGGCGTACGAGGTACTGCTCGACGGCGTCCCCGTCTGGCCCGAGCCCGGAGGCCGCTTCCCGCCGAGCACCATCGCCGCCCCGGCGGCCGGCGGCCCCGGCCGTCCCGAACCCGGCCTGCGGATCACCTTCGGCTCGTGCCGGCAGGCCGCCCCGCCCGCCGGCCGGCGCGGACCGCACGGCGCGGACGCCCTCGACACCCTCGCGGCGCGGCTCGCCGCCGAACCGTCGCAGACCCGGCCGGACCTCCTGCTGCTGCTCGGCGACCAGGTCTACGCCGACCAGCTGTCGAAGGGGACCCGGCGGTGGCTGGCGGCCCGCCGGGACCTGCGCGAGGCCCCCGGCGCGCAGGTCGCGGACTACGAGGAGTACACCCGCCTCTACGACGAGTCCTGGGGCGACCCGGAGATCCGCTGGCTGCTGTCCACCGTCCCGAGCCTCCACGTGTTCGACGACCACGACGTGATCGACGACTGGAACACCAGCGCCGCCTGGCAGGCGGAGATGCGCGCGACCCCGTGGTGGCCGGAGCGGGTCCTCAGCGGGCTGATGTCGTACTGGGTATACCAGCACCTCGGCAACCTCTCCCCCGCCGAACTCGCGGCGGACCCGGTCTACGCGGCCGTACGCGCCACCCCGGACGGCACGGACGCGCTGCGCGCCTTCGCCGCCGCGGCGGACGCCGATCCGGCGTCGGTGCGCTGGAGCTACCGGCGGGACTTCGGCCGGACCCGGCTGCTGATGGTCGACACCCGGGCCGCGCGGGTGCTGGCCGAGGACGGCCGGGCCATGCTCGACCCGGCGGAACAGCGCTGGCTCCGGGAGAACGCGCTGTCCGGGCACGGCGGTTACGACCATCTGCTGATCGGCTCCTCCCTGCCGTGGCTGATGCCGCCGCTGATCCATGACGCGGAGACGTGGAACGCCGCGCTCTGCCGCGGGGAGCGCGGGGAGCGGTGGGCCCGGATCGGGGAGGATCTGCGGCGGCGCGCCGATCTGGAGCACTGGGCGGCGTTCCCGGCGTCCTTCGCCGCGCTGAGCGATCTGATCGAGGAGGTCGGGACGGGGCCGAAGGCTCCGGCGACGGTCGCCGTCCTGTCGGGGGACGTCCACCACGCGTACGTGGCCGAGCCCCTCATACCCAGTACGGCGCGGGTCTTCCAGTTGACCTGTTCGCCGGTGCACAACTCCATCCACACGCTGGTCAAGTGGGGCTTCCGGCTGGGCTGGTCACGGCTGGGCCGCTGGCTGGGGCGCGGCTTCTCGCGCCACGGCCGCACGGGGCGGCCGCCGCTGAGCTGGCGGCGTACCGCCGGGCCGTGGTTCGGCAACCAGCTGATGACGCTGACCCTGACGGGGCGCGAGGCGCGGCTCAGGCTCGACCAGGCCCGCTCGCCGGGGCCCGGGGCCCGTCTGGTGACGGTGCTGGACCGGCGGCTCACCGGAGCGGCGGAGTAGGCCGGGGCACCGGAGCGGCGGAGTAGGCCGGGGCACCGGAGCGGGGGCGCCGGGCGTACGCTGTATGGCTGTCAAGCCGCCCCTGCCGCCTCCCCGCGACCACGCGGCGCTCCGGACTGGGGAGTCCCGCTGTGATCGAGACGATGGGGTCGCTGACCGCGAGCCCGTGGATCTACGCCCTCGTGGCGATGTCGGTCCTGCTCGACGTGTTCCTGCCGGTGCTGCCCAGCGGGGTGCTGGTGATCAGCGGCGCGGCGGCCGCGGCGGCGGCCGGCGGGCAGCCCGCGCGGGTGCCGGACGTGGCGGTGCTGCTGGCGGTCGCCGCTACGGCCTCGGTGCTGGGTGACATGGCGGCGTACCGTCTGGCGCTGCGCGCCGGTCCGCGCCTGGACCGGGTCATCGCCCGCTCCCGCCGCCTGACCCGGGCCCACGAGCGGCTGGGCGAGGCCCTCGCCCGCGGCGGCGGTCTGCTGGTGGTCCTCGCCCGTTTCGCCCCGGCCGGCCGGTCGGTGGTCTCGCTGGGCGCGGGCAAGACGCGGCGCAAGGTCGCCGAGTTCCTGCCCTGGTCGGTCCTGGCGGGCATCAGCTGGGCGAGCTACAGCGTGGCGCTCGGCTATTTCGGCACCCAGTGGCTGGGCACGGCCTGGCTCGGCACGGCGGTGTCGACGGCCGCCCTGTTCGCGGCGGGCTCCCTCGCCGCCGTCCTCCTGCGCCGCCCGGCGCCCGCCCCGGCGGCAACGGCCTGACCCCGGGCTTCGGGACCTGACGCCGGGCTTCGGGACCGGGCCACAGGACCAGGTCGCGCGGCCGGACCCCCGCTCGGACTAGGCCGGGCGGGGCAGCGGGTCACCCGTTCACCCGGCAGCGATCGCCGCCTCCCGCCCGGGCTTCTAGCGTCCAGAACACGGCGCGACACCGAATCGGCGTCACATCCGTGCCCCGGCCGCGCCGTTCCAGGAGCCCGAGGAGATCCCCGCCATGCCCCCCACGCGCATCCGGCATCGCCTGACCGGAGTCGCCGCCGCGACACTGGTCATCACAGCCGCCTCACCCGCCACGCTCGCCTCCGCCGTACCCGCCGGCGGTGCCACCCCCTCCGCCACCGTCTCCCCCGGCACCGTCTCGCCGGGCGGCCGCGTCGCCCTCAACGTCGACGGCTGCAGCACCCGGACCGGCCGGGCGTCCTCCCGGGTCTTCAACGCCGTCGCGCTGGCCCCCGGCAGCGCGAGCGCCTCCAACCTCTTCGGCTCGGCCACCGTCTTCAGCGACGCCACGCCCGGCTCCTACCCCGTCACCTTCGAGTGCGGCGGCCGCCGGGTCTCCGTCACCCTCCAGGTCGCCCCCGGCGCCGCCCGCGGCGGCCTCGGCGGCAGCGTCGACGCGATGAGCCGGTCCCAGATCGCGGTCGGCGGCACCCTGGCGGCCGGCGCGCTCGGTGCCGGGATCTGGCTGCTGCGCCGCCGCGCGGCGGAGGCCCGCTGACCCCCGCCCGGCCTCAGACGGCGGTGGCGGCCCGTCCGCGCACCTGCACCCCGTCCAGCAGCAGCCGCGTCGCCTCGGCGACGGCGTCCACGGCGGCGTCGAACACCTCCCGGTTGTGCGCGGCCGGCGCCCGGAACCCGGAGACCTTCCGCACGTACTGGAGCGCGGCCGCGCGGATCTCCTCCTCGGTGGCCTTCTCGGGGATGGCGGGCGGGCGCAGGGTCTTGATGGAGCGGCACATACCTCCACTATGACCCCGCGGGCGGCAGCTCCGCGCCGGAAAGCCGCATGATGAGCCCGGCCTGCAGCCGCCCCCGCAGGTCCGGGTCGGCGACCTCCTCCAGCAGGGCGATCGCCCGCCGGGTGTTCTCCTCGGCCCGCCGGTCCTGCCGGAGGGAGGCCGTCTGGGCCGTCATGTGCCGCAGGGCGGCGTCGGCCCGCCGGTGGAACAGCTGTCCGACGAGGGTGACGACCAGGCCGACGGAGCTGGTCACCACCCCGATGTACGCGTCCCCGGCGCTCTCGGCCTTCCACACCCCGAGCGCGATCCCGAAGAGCAGCACGGCCGCCCCGACCCCGGCGAACCGCTGGCTGGTGGCGAAGCTGCTGCGCGCCTGCGCCAGCCCGTACGCGTAGTACTCGACCAGGACCGTCGTGAAGTCGTCGCGCCGCTCCCCGGGCCCCTCCCCCCGCCCCGTCGAGGCGTCGACCAGCCGTGGGTCCCCCGTCTCCGCCGCCTCGGGCGGCCGCTCCCCCAGCCGCGCGAGCAGCCGCTCCCGCTCGGCGTCCCGCTCCCGCTCGAACCGGCCCCGGCCCGGCCACCAGGCCGCCAGCCCGAGCCCCAGCCCCCCGGCGCCGAGCCCGAAGGCCGCGACGGGCCAGACCCACTCCCCGACACCGGCCACACCCCTCACCTCCTGCGGGATGGTCCCCGCCCCGCCGTGCGGGAAACCGCCCCGGATCCTAGACTGACGAACGCCCGGAATGTCCGTTACAGGGGAACCGAGGGAGACGCCCGATGGCCAAGCGAGGAAACAAGAAGCGCGCCCGCAAGAAGAAGAAGGCCAACCACGGAAAGCGCCCCAACGCCTGACCGAGGCCCCCGCACCACCCCGAAGCCCCCGGCCGCGAGCGGCCGGGGGCTCGTAGATAGAGGATCACCTCCCGGGTACGCCGATCGGCATCGGCCCGTCGTGGATCAGCCGCCCCTGCTCCACGGCCGCGGGAGCCCGGGGCGCGCCCGCCGCCGAGGCCGGCGCCGCCAGGGACGCGATCCCGCCGGCGATGAAGGCCGCCGCGGTCAGGACCATCATGTAGCGGAACATCCGGCGCCTGGCCGGGGCGGGGCTCACGGTGTGCACGGGATGGGACATGACTGCTGCTCCTCTGCGCTCTCCGTCGCTCCGCCGTTCCGTCGCGACCTGACCTCAAGTAGGCGCGAGACGGGCACCCCGGGTCACGCCCCGGAAGAACGTGACTTGACGAACCGCCCCGCACCTGCACGACCGACGAACCCTCCACCGGATCTGATCGGACGACCCCCTCATCCGATCGAAAGGCAGAACCGGTGGACCTCGACGCATTCCTCGCCCGCCCCCTCGTGGCACGCGTCGCCACACAGGGCCCCGAGGTCCGGCCCGTGTGGTTCCTCTGGGAGGAGGGCTGCTTCTGGTGGCTGACCGGGCCCTACTCCCGCATGGAACGCATCCTCGCCGCCGACCCCCGCGCCGCCCTGGTCATCGACACCTGCGACCTCGCGGACGGCACGGTCCTGTCGGTCACCTGCCGGGGCACGGCCGCCACCGTCCCCCTCGACCGCCCCCGAGCCCTCCGCAAACTGACCCGCTACCTGGGCCCCGACCCCCACACCTGGCCGCCCCGCTTCTCGGACCCGCTGAACGACCCGGCGACCAAACTGATCCGCTTCACCCCGGCCCACCCACCCCGCCTGCGAGACCTCTCCTGGTGACCCCACAAACGCAGAAGGCCCCCAACCGTGACCGGTTGGGGGCCTTCGTACTGGTGGGCGCGGACGGTTTCGAACCGCCGACATCTGCTTTGTAAGAGCAGCGCTCTACCCCTGAGCTACGCACCCGTGGACGAGTGGACAGCCTACATGGAGGGCGCACCCCCCACGCAAACGCGTTCCCGTGGGGGAGAATGGACCCGGGCTAGGCGGACGGGGCACGGGAGAGGGATTGTGACGACGGCATCCCGGCGGTGGTTCGGAGGGCGGGACGAGGGGCGGCGGGCCGACGCGCAGGCGGCCAAGGATGCCGCCGCGGCCGCGTTCTACGAGCTGGACACCGCCCAGCGGGACCTGCGGATCTCGATGGAGACCATCGCCGCCGCCGACGGGTCTCCCGCCGCGCGGCAGGCCGCCGAGGGGTTCGCCGCGCTCGGGCGGCGGATCGACGAGGTCAGCCAGGTCTACATCGAGGCCGTCGACGCGCACGACCTGGACCGGGTCGATCTGGAGGGGTCCGTCGCCGCGCAGGCCAGGCAGCAGCTGACCCGGGCCCGGGAGGAGCTCGTCCGGGTCAAGGGGGAGCTGGAGCGGTTCGCGCAGGGGCTGCGGCCGCTGCTGGACACGGCCGCGACGCAGCTGGCCCGGGTCGCGCCGGCGCGGGAGCGGGCGAAGGCGGCGCTGCTGGCCGCGAGTGACGCGCTGGACTCCGTACGTGCCAAGGGGATGCGGGCCGACGACCTGGCCGCGCGCCTCGCCGCGCTGGGGCCCGAGCTGACGAAGCTGAACCAGGGCGCGGCGCAACACGGGGTGCAGGAGACCGTGCAGCGGGCCGACCGGATCCTGCGGGCCGCGGAGGGCATACGGGCCGAGGCGGAGCGGCTGCCGGAGCGCGCGGCGGAGATCGACCGCCGGCTGGTGAGCCTGCGGACCCGGGCGCAGGCGCTGCGCAACCGGGCGGACCGGGTGGATCCGGTGCTCAGCGAGTTGCGCCGCCGGTTCAGCGCTGCCTGCTGGCAGGACCTGCAGCACGTCCCCGACCAGGCCGTACGGGATGTCGCGCAGGCCGAGGAGCGGCTGGCGGAGGCGGGCCGGGCGCGTGACGAGCAGCGCTGGGCCGATGTGACGGCGCTGGTCGAGGCGGTGCGGACGGGCCTGGACGCCACCGACGAGGCGGTGTCGGCGGCGCAGGACCGGCTGTCGCGGCTGGAGGCGGTGGCGCGGGACCCGCAGGCGGAGGTGCAGCGGACCCGGTTCGCGATTCGGGACGCGCAGCGCCTGGCGATGGAGGGCCGCAGCGTGCCCGACCCCCGCCACGCGCGTCCACTGGACGAGGCGGTGGCCCGGATGGAGCGGGCGCTCGCCGGGCTGGAGGGGCGCCACCCCGACTACTGGCACTTCCTCCAGGAGATGGAGGAGGTCCGGGCGGCGGTGGGCCGGGTGGTGGCAGACATGCGGGGACGCCGCGCGAGCGGCTGAAACCGGCGGCGCGTGAGGAGCCGGCCCGCGCCCGGGGCCGGCGGCGTGCGGAGTCGACCGACGCCCGGGATCAGCCGGCGTGCAGAGCCGACGGGTGCCCGGAATCAGCGGTTTGCGAAGTCTGCCCGAGCGGCAGGATCAGCCAGCGCGCGAAGTCGACCGGCCCCCGGACGCAGCGGCGTACGGAGCCGGCCCGGGCCCGGGATCAGCCGGCGTGCAGCATCGGCGGACGTCAGGAACCAGCCGGGGTGCAGCGTGGGCCCGCCCCCCGACGCAGCGGCGTACGGAGCCGGCCCGGGCCCGGGATCAGCCGGCGTGCAGCATCGGCGGACACCCGGGACCAGCCGGCGTGCAGAGCCGGCCCGCCCCCGGACCCAGCGTCACGCGAAGTTCGCCCGCGTCCGGAGTTGTCCGTGCGTCCGCATCGGCGGATGCTGGAGGGTGCCGGGAACGGAACAGAGGAGGGCGCCATGGCTGCCCACACCTTCCACAGGCCCCGCGAGCGCCAGGCACCCCCCGCGCGCCCCGAGACTTACGTGCCGCACGCCGCCTACGGCTGCACCGAGCCGCACGAGCACTACGCGCCCTACGTCCCCCACGAGCCCTACGGTCCGCCGCCCGAGCGGCAGGGTCCGCGCCTGGTGGAGCGCATGCTGCACCCGGTCAACGCACGGCTCGACGAGCACCTGCCCACCGACCACAAGCTGAGCCAGGTCTACCGGGTCGGCGCCGGGCTGACGGGCCTGTTGCTGATCGCCTTCGGCATCCTCGGGCTGGTCCACCGGATCGGCTTCTTCGACACCGGCGGCGCCACCGTGCTGGCCCTGAACACCAACGGCGCGCTGAGCGTGCTGTCGATCTGCATCGGCGCCCTGCTGTTCGGCGGGATGGTGGTCGGCGGGACCTTCGCCTCCACCCTCAACATCGTGCTGGGGCTGCTGTTCATCGCCAGCGGGTTCGTGAACCTGGCCCTGCTCGACACCGGTCTGAACTTCCTGGCCTTCAAGATCCAGAACGTGCTGTTCAGCTTCGTCGTCGGCGTGATGCTGATGTGGTTCGGCATGTACGGCCGGGTGGGCAGCGCCCTCCCGCACGACAACCCGTACTGGCGCGCCCGCCACCCCGACCAGGCGGCCCGCGAGGAACGGGCCCGGGGCAGGGCGGCGGCCGGTTAGCCTGTGCCCATGCCTCGTTACGAATTCCGCTGCCGGACCTGCGACGACACCTTTGAGGTCAGCCGTCCCATGGCCGAGTCGTCCGCCCCCGCCGACTGCCCGGCCGGGCACGCCGACACCGTCAAGCTGCTGTCCGCCGTCGCGGTCGGCGGGACCGGCAGTGCCCCCGCGCCCTCCGGCGGGGGCTGCTGCGGCGGGGGCGGCTGCTGCTGACCCGTCAGGCGGTGGCCTGGCGCTTGCGCGAGAGGGTCAGGCCGTCCGAGACGGCCAGCAGGACGGAGTCCATGCGGGTGTCCGCCTTGGCGTGGTCGTTGAACGCGCGGACGGCCGCGCCCCTGCTGTCGGGGGACTCGTCCAGGACCGTCCCGTGGAAGAGGGTGTTGTCCGTGACGATCAGCCCGCCCGGACGCAGCCTCGGGACGAGCTCCTCCCAGTAGAGGATCTGGTTCTGCTTGTCCGCATCGACGTAGGCCAGGTCGATGTGCGGCTCCTCCGGCATGGCGCGCAGCGTGTCGAGGGCGGGGGCGATGCGCAGGTCGATGCGGTCCGCGACGCCCGCCGCCTCCCATGCCGCGCGGCCGTACGAGGTCCACTCCTCCGAGACGTCGCAGGCGATGAGGCGGCCGCCGGCCGGCAGGGCCTGGGCCATGGACAGGGCCGAGAAGCCGGTGAAGGTGCCGACCTCCACGATGTGCCTCGCGCCCGTCAGCCGGACCAGGAAGGCCAGCAGCGGGCCCTGCTCCTCCGCCGACTGCATGCCGGCGGAGTCGGGGAACTTCTCCCAGGTGACGGCGACCAGCCCCCGCTGGAACTCGTCCAGCGGGGGGTTGTGCGCGAGGACGTAGCGGTAGAGCTCGTCGGTGATCTTGGTGCTGTTGCCCTTGGTCATGCGGTCAGTGTCGCAACCGCCTGCCCGAAGGAGCGGACGATCTCCTCACCGGCGAGTACGCCGGCCTCGTGCAGGGCGGTCACCGTCGGCGCGGTCCAGCCCGCGTCGGCCAGTTCGCCGTGGCCCGGCCGCCAGGCGCGGTCGGCGGCCAGCAGCAGGTCCGCGTCGAGCAGCGAGTCGCCCGCGGCGAGGGTGGTGGTGGCGCCCGTGCGGCGGGCGACCTCGCGCATGGCGGCGCTCTTGGTCAGCGGGCGGGGGACGGCGTAGATCTTGCGGCCCTGGAGCGAGACGGTCCAGCCCCGCTCCTCGGCCCACCGGGTGAGGGACTTGAGCCATTCGTCGGGGACCAGGTCCCGCTCGACGACCAGGTAGGCGAAGAGGTCCTCCGCGAGGCGCGCCTTGCGCAGCCACTGCGGGTCGGCCACCTCCAGCAGGTGCCGGTGGACCTCCTCCAGCGGGGCGCACTCCGCCGCGAGCCGGGCGGCCACCGCGCGCCGCCAATCCCGGTCGGGTACCCCGTCCACCAGCAGCTGTCCGCCGTTGGCGCAGATCGCGTACGGCGCCGGGGGGCCGGGGAAGCGGATCCGCTGGTACTGCTTGCGCGTGCGGGTGGTGGTCGGGACGAAGACCGCCGCCGGGTCGGCGGCGAGCTGGGCCAGCAGGGCGGCCGCCGTCTCCGTCATGAAGGACAGCGGCCTGCCCTCGTGCACCTCGACGCACAGCAGCCGGGGGGCCTGCGGGTCGGGCATGGTCAGGCCGAGGGCGGCCGACGAGTAGATGAGCGTACGGTCGAGGTCGCTGGCTACGAGGACGGTTCCCTGGCGGGACACTTGGCTGGTCACTGGGCGGCCACTGCCTTTCCGTCGGCGCCCGTGGCGCCGCGCGTGAAGCGGGGGTGGATGAGTCCTACACAGGTGTACGGGAGGTCGTCGACCTCCTCGACGGGCACGCCGCGCTGCCCGGCGAGCAGGCGTACGTGGTCCAGGTCGGGGCCGGCGCCGCGCCGGGCCAGGATCTTCCACGGGACGCGGCGCAGGAGCACGCGGGTGGTCTCGCCGACTCCCGGCTTGACCAGGTTGACGTCGTGGATGCCGTACTCCTCGCTGATCCGCTCGACCGCCGCCCAGCCCACCCAGGTCGGGGTGCGGTCGGCGGCGAGCAGCTCCTTGACCTCGGCGGCGACGGCGTCGGCGACCTCGTCGAAGCGGGCGGCGACGGCGTCCACGAAGGCGGCCGAGACGTCGGCTCCGGCCAGCTCGCGGTAGAACTTCGCGCCGTGGAAGTCGTCCGGGCCGACCAGGTCGGACCGCAGGACCGTGCGCGAGACCAGTCCGGAGACGGTGGAGTTCAGGCAGGCGGAGGGGATCAGGAAGTCCTCGCGGGTGCCGTACGTGTCCACGCAGGCGCCGGGGTCGGCGAGGACCACGATCTCCGGGTTGAAGCCCGGGAAGGCGGCCAGGGCCTCGCGCAGCTCGCGGGTGATGGCGCCCTTGCCGGTCCAGCCGTCCACGAACACCACGTCGGCCGGGTCGTGGTGGGCGGCGAGCCAGCGCAGGGCGTTGGCGTCGATGCCGCGGCCGCGCACGATGGAGACGGCGTAGTGCGGCAGGTCCAGGCCGTGCCGGGCGGCCGCCCAGCGGCGCATCAGCACGCCGACGGGGGTTCCGGCGCGGGCCAGGGAGACCAGCACGGGGGACGGGGAGCGTTCGGCGAGGACGGTCTCGGTGACGGTGCCGACGGCGCGGGCGACGCGGGCCGCCGAGGTGGCCAGGGCGTCCTGGTAGAGCTGCTGGTAGCGCTCGGAGGGCTGGTACTCGACGGGCAGGGACTCGGCGTAGTGCGCGCCGCCGGCCTGGATGGCCTCCTCCCGCTCCTCGGTCGGGGCCTCCAGCTCGACGGAGGAGAGGTCCTGGAGCAGCCAGCCGACGTCCTCGGGGGCGTAGGAGGAGAAGGCGGGCCCGCGCAGGGGCTCCGGCAGGCACGGCTCGGACATGGTCGGCTCCTGCCGGTGGGTGGTCTCGGACGTACCGGGCGCGTGCGCGGCGGCGTGCGCGGCTGCGTGCGCGTCGGCGCGGCCCGAGGCGTGTGCGTGGGCCTGGCCCGGGGCATGTGCGTCGGCCTGGCCCGGGGCATGCGCGGCGACGAGGCCCGGGGCCTGCACGTCGGCGAGGACCGGCACGTGCGCGGCGGCCCGGCCCGGGGCCTGCGCGGCGACGAGGCCAAGGGCCTGCGCGTCGGACCGGCCCAGGGCCTGCGCGTCGACGAGGCCCGGGGCCTGTGCGGCGGGGGCTTCGGCGCCGCAGGGTACATACGACGGGACGACCGCCAGTACGACGCGGGCGGTGTGCGGGGCCAGGGCGGCGAGGAGGCCGGTGTGCAGGACGGGGGTGTCCCCGGCGGAGTCCACGACCGCGACGACGGCGTCGAAGCCGGCGCCGGCGACGTTGTAGGCGTAGCGGTCGCCGGGGCCGTCGGCGGGGGCGTCGTGGGCGGGGAAGACGAGGCGGGTGCGGATGGCGTACCCGGGGTCGTCGACGGCGAGGACGGGCGAGCGGGTGGTCGAGGAGAACCGCACCTCGGCCGCCGCCCCGGTCTCCTCCAGGGCCGCGGCGAGGCGCAGCGGCGCGTACATCAGCTCCTCGTTGCCGAGGACGAGGACCCGCCCGGGCCGCTCGCCCAGCGCGGCCGCCACCTGCCGGGCGAGCCCGGGCAGGGCCGCCTCCAGCGCCTCACGGTGGCCGGGGGTGAACCCGTGCCGCCCCCCGTCGGGCACCCCGGCGGGCCACTCCAGGGCGACCCGCACATAAGCGTCCGCGCCGGGACCGCCGAAGGCGCCGGCCGGGCCGGGGGTCTCGTACCGGTCCACCAGGGCCTGGCCCTTCGTCAGGACGTCCTCCGGGAGGGTGACCGTGCCCGAGGCCAGGGCGATCAGGTCCACGCGGGCGCCCAGCTCGGCGGCGAAGGCCGTGAGCCGGGCCCGGTCGGCGGCGGAGCGCATGTCGACCAGGGCGACGACCACGTAGTGGCCGCGCGGGTGGCGTCCGTGCAGGTCGCGGATGGTGTTCAGGACGGTGTTGCCGGTGGAGAACTCGTCGTCGACGAGGACCAGCGGCCCCTCCCCCGACAGCAGCCGCGGGTCCTCCGGCAGCAGCAGGTGCGAGGTGGCGTGCGAGTGCGCCTCCTCGAACCCGCCGGTGGGCCGCACCCCCGGCACCGGGCGGCGCGTGGAGTGCAGGTAGGGGGCCCCGCCCAGGCCGTCGGCGACGCAGTGGCCGAGCCCGGTGGCGGTCTCGGCGTAGCCGAGGACCACGGCGGAGGCGGCGCGGTCGCCGAGCAGGGCCCGGACCCTCTGCCCGAGCCCGTGCCCGGCGGCGTACACCGTCGCGGGCGACTGCGGGACGTGCTTGCCCAGCACCTGCGAGACCAGCAGGTGCGCCCGCTTGGGGTTGCGCCGCAGGGCCAGACCGAGGAGCTCCGTCAGGCTCTCCCCGCCGCGCGGCCCCGGCGCGTCCTCCAGGCGTACGCCCAGCCGCTCGGCCACCCAGGTACCCGGCCACACCGTGTCGATCGTCTTGCCCTTCATCGTCATCCTCGTCGTCGGCTGCGGCGGCCCGCTCACAGCTGGAGCCCGGCCGTCAGGAGGTCGACGAAGCCGACCTCCTCCTTCGCCACACCGAAGACCTCGGCGCGCAGCATGGTGCGCTCGGCCCAGGCCCGGTGGGGCTTCACCTCGTTCATCTTGTTCGTGTAGGCGGAACGCATCACTCCGCCGCCGTCGCGCTCGGGTCGCAGGATGTCCTGGGCGTCGCTGAACTCCTCGTGGGAGACGACCGACAGCGCGTGCACCGGGGTGACGTGGGCGGGGTGGATGCAGGTCTTGCCCAGCAGCCCGTTGGCCCGGTCCAGCTCGATCTCGCGCAGCAGCCCGTCCAGATCGTGTTCGATCAGCGCGGTGCGCAGCTCCTCGACGCCCTCCTCCAGGAAGGGGCTGCGGCGCAGCTGCGGCTTGAAGAGGCGCTGCTGGCTGCGGAAGTACTCCCAGACGGGGCCGGTGACGGTGAAGCCGGTGCCGTCGGCGCGGCTGAGGACGTTGACCACGTCGGCGATGACGCCGGCCACGATCTGGACGTCGTACGCGGTCATGTCGGGCGTGCGGCGCAGCCCGTAGACGGAGCAGAAGTCGGTGACGCCCAGGCGCAGGGCCAGGACCCGGTCCCGGTAGCGGTTGACGGTGCGCGAGATGCCGGCGAGGGCCTCGACGCGGGTTTCGAGGTGGAGGAGGTCGGGGGTCTCCAGCACCGGCATCGCGTACAGCCGGGGCAGGCCGCAGGCGGCCTCGGCGTGGGCGACGGCGTCGAGGAAGGCGGTGCCCCGGTCCTCGGTGAACTTCGGAAGTACGAATCCGGCCAGGTTCCGCGCGGACGCGCCGAGGCGCCGTACGAGGTCGGGTATCTGCTCGGGGGTGCGGACGCGGATGAAGAGGAGCGGGAGCTCCCCGGCGCCCGCGCCCTCGGCGTCGAGCTCGGCGAACTGCCGGACGAGGTTCTCCTCGCCGTCCACCACGTCGGCGTCGCTGATCGAATCCTCCAGGCAGAGGACCATCGAGACGACACCGCGGCCGGCCTGCTTGCGGATGTCGACGGCCAGGCGCGGGCGGGTGGCCGGGCTGTAGAGGGTGGCCCCGAGCGCGGCGGCGAGGGTACGGGCGGGGGAGGCCAGGGTGAAGTCGGCGGGCTCCTGGTGGAAGAGGCCCTTACGGGCGGTGGGCGATATGTGCCCGAAGTGACGCATGTGCTTCCCCCGTACTGCCTCGGCGGCCCGACTGGCGTGGCCGGTAATAGTACGTACGAACGTGAGTCAAGAGTTCCTCAAGCACATGAAGTTCCGGTAACCCTCTCGCACCATGCCCAGGTCCTCGGTCGGGGACAAGGCCCTACGGGGGGCCGCATTGTTCCCGCACCGTCCGGGAGGGCAGGATGACGGGCATGACGCACGCGATGCAGAAGGGCTCGAACATCCCGGTGGCCGCCACGGCGGTCCGGGCGGTGCTGCGCTGGACCACCGGGCCCGAGGTGCCGGACGTGGACGCCTCCGCGCTGCTCGTGGGGGCGGACGGGCGCGTGCGCTCGGACGAGGACTTCGTGTTCTACAACCAGCCCCGCCACCCCTCGGGGTCCGTCTGGCGCCTGGGCAAGAAGCAGTCCGGCGACGAGGTCACCGACGCGGTCCAGGCGGACCTGCGGGCCGTGCCCCCGGTCGTGGACCGGATCCTGGTGGTGGCCTCCGCCGAGGACGTGCCCTTCCGACGGGTCCACGACCTGCGGATCCAGCTGTACGACGCCTCCCCTGGCGCGGGCGGTGAGCCGGTGGCCCACTTCGACGTGCGGCCGGAGACGGGCTCCGAGACGGCGCTGATGTGCGGCGAGCTGTACCGCCGGGGCGAGGGGTGGAAGTTCCGCGCCCTGGGCGAGGGCTACTCCGACGGCCTGGTGGGGCTGGCGACGGACCACGGGATCTCGGTCGACGAGAACGCCGCGGCCGAGGGCGGTGAAGCCGCCGCGCTCGCCGCCGCGGCGGGCGACGACCGGACCGCCGCCATGCGCCCGCCGACCCCCGCCCCGGCCCCGGCTCCGGCCCCCGTCACCCAGGCCCCGCCGCCGGTGCAGCCCGCGTACGGCTACCCGCAGCAGGTCTCGCCCGTGCCCGTGCCGGCGCCGGGCGGGGACCCGTCGTTCCGGCTGCCGGTGCAGGGGCCCCAGTTCATCCGCCGCTGACGACGCTGACGCCGCCGACGGCTCGGGGCGAGGACGGCGGGCCGGCGGGGCTCAGGCCTTCGTCTTGTAGCCCCGCCCCCACTGGAGCCCCCAGCCGTACAGCCGGTCGAGCTCGGCCTGGAACCCGTACACGAACTTCACCTCGCGGCGGACGACCAGCTCCCCCTTGACGTTCTGCAGGGAGACCACCGCGCAGGAGCGGGCCTGCGGGTGGCGCTCCTCCAGCGGGATCTCGATCCTCGGGCCGGCGGTCGGGTAGAGGGTGACCAGGGCGTGCGTACGGTCGAAGGCCGGGGTCTGGTCGTAGATGTAGACGAAGACCAGCAGCCGCTTGATCTCGTCGGCGTGGTCGAGGTTGACGTAGAGGGTCTCCCCGGACGGGGAGCCGAACCGGTCGTCCCCGCTGAGCTTCACGTACGGCGGGTCGTTGAGGTCGCCGAGCAGGTTGCCCAGCGGCTGGACGGCGCCGCGCGTCCCGTCCGTCAGCTCGTACAGGCACCCCATGTCGAGGTCGACGTTGACCATGCCCTGGGTGTGGGCCTGCACCATGTCGGGCTTGAACAGCTTGAACGGGTGGCGGAAGAGCTGCCCGCTCTGGCCGGAGCGGCCGCCGATGTCCGAGGTGCGCATCCGCCAGGAGAGGTTCACCCGGAGGTTGCCGTGGACGGCCTCCTGTTTGGTGAGCGAGACGGTCGGCTGCCTCTTGGTCAGCTCTATGGCGTTCGACGAGGCGTGGCCCGAGTCGAACCGCATCGCGCGGGCGCCCCTGATCCCGTCGAAGAACCCGTCGAAGAACCCCATGTGCCCCAACCCCCCTGGTCGGTCCGTGCGCGGCCGGGCCGCGGATATGCCGCGGGGCGGCCACGCGGTTCCCGTGGGATCCGCGCGGCCGCCCCGCCGAAGAAGAGACGGCTCCTGTAGGAGCGTTCCGCAATCCGGGCCGGGTCACACCCCGGCGCCGACCTCCGCGGGCTCTCCGTCGCCGCCCTCGGCCTCCAGCCGCTTGTTGCGGCGGACGGAGGACCAGAAGGACCAGGCGATCAGGACGACGCCGACGAGGCCGGTGATGACCTCGTTGATCTCGTGCTGGATGGTGACGAGCAGGATCACGGCGAGGGCGCCGATGGCGTAGTGCGCGCCGTGCTCCAGGTAGACGTAGTCGTCGAGGGTGCCCTGGCGGACCAGGTAGACCGTGAGCGACCGGACGTACATGGCACCGATGCCGAGGCCCAGGGCCATGAGCACGATGTCGTTGGTGATGGCGAAGGCGCCGATGACGCCGTCGAAGGAGAAGGAGGCGTCCAGGACCTCGAGGTAGAGGAACATGAAGAACGCGGCCTTGCCGGCCATCGCGACGGCCGAGACGGACTTGCCGCTCTTCTTGGCGGCTTCCTCGGCCTCGTGCTCGGCCTCCTCCTCTTCCTCCAGCTTGTTCTCGAAGTAGCCGGAGAGGCCGCCGACGATCATGTAGGTGATCAGGCCGAGGATGCCGGAGACCAGGACGGTCTGCGCCTTGTCCACGTGGGCGCCGCCGTGCTGGTGGGCCTGGGTGGCGAAGGTCATCGAGGTGATGACCAGGACGATCAGCGCGATGCACGCGGACAGCATGTCGATCTTGCCGAGCTTGGCGAGCGGGCGCTCCAGCCAGGCGAGCCACTTGATGTCGCGGTCCTCGAAGATGAAGTCGAGGAAGATCATCAGCAGGAACATGCCGCCGAAGGCGGCGATGGACGGGTGGGCGTCCGTGACCAGCTGCTTGTACATCTCCTTGTCGGTCATCGCGAGATCGACCGCGTCGATCGGGCCGATCTTCGCGCTGATCGCCACGATCACGACGGGGAAGACCAGGCGCATGCCGAACACGGCGATGAGCACGCCGACCGTGAGGAAGATCTTCTGCCAGAAGGCATTCATCTTCTTCAGGATTCCGGCGTTGACCACCGCGTTGTCGAACGACAGCGAGATTTCGAGGATCGACAGGATCGCCACGATCCCAAAAGCGGTCCACCCCCCGTAGAACACCGCTGCGACCAGACCGAGCGCAGTGACTGCGAACGACCAGCCGAAGGTTTTGAGAACCACTGGCACCCCATCGTCTTGTACGGCTTTACGAAACGTTGACCCCGAAGTCTAGAGCGATGCCCCGCAGGCCCGACGCGTACCCCTGCCCCACCGCTCGGAACTTCCATTCGCCGCCGTACCGGTAGACCTCACCGAAGATCATCGCCGTCTCGCTGGAGGCGTCCTCGGTCAGGTCGTAGCGGGCCAGTTCCTGGTCGTCCGCCATGTTCACCACACGGATGAAGGCATTGCTGACCTGGCCGAAGCTCTGCCGCCGGCTGTCCGCCTCGTGGATGGAGACCGGGAAGACGATCTTGTCGACCTGGGCCGGGACCTTGGTGAGGTCGATGATGATCGACTCGTCGTCGCCCTCACCCTCGCCGGTGAGGTTGTCGCCCGTGTGTTCCACGGAGCCCTCGGGGCTCTTCAGGTTGTTGTAGAAGACGAAGTACTGGTCGCCGAGCACCCGGCCGTCGCGGCACAGCAGCGCGCTGGCGTCGAGGTCGAAGTCGGCCCCCGTGGTCGAGCGCGCGTCCCATCCGAGCCCGATCAGAACCCGGGTGAGGTTCGGTGCCTGCTTGGAGAGGGAGACGTTGCCCCCCTTGGCGAGTGTGACGCCCATGATGTGGTCCTCCCCGAACGACGTGGTGCGTGGTGATGGTGGCCCGGCCACCCGCCTCCATGGTGGCAAAGCCGGTCCGGCGCCGTACACAGAGGTGCACGGCGCCGGACGGACGAACTTGATGCGGCTCGGGCTCAGACGTTGACGCCGAAGTCCTGCGCGATGCCGCGCAGACCCGAGGCGTAGCCCTGGCCGATGGCACGGAACTTCCACTCCGCGCCGTTGCGGTACAGCTCGCCGAAGACCATGGCGGTCTCGGTGGAGGCGTCCTCGGAGAGGTCGTAGCGGGCGAGCTCGCTGTTGTCGGCCTGGTTCACCACGCGGATGTACGCGTTGCGGACCTGGCCGAAGCTCTGCTGGCGGCTCTCGGCCTCGTAGATGGAGACCGGGAAGACGATCTTGGCCACGTCGGCCGGGACGCCGGCGAGGTTGACCTTGATCGCCTCGTCGTCGCCCTCGCCCTCGCCGGTCAGGTTGTCACCGGTGTGCTCGACCGAGCCGTCCGGGCTCTTCAGGTTGTTGAAGAACACGAAGTTCGAGTCGGTGGCGACCTTGCCCTGGTCGTTGGTCAGGATCGCGCTGGCGTCGAGGTCGAAGTCGACACCGGTGGTGGTGCGGGCGTCCCAGCCCAGACCGACGATGACCGCCGTCAGGTTGGGCGCGGCCTTGGTCAGCGAGACGTTGCCGCCCTTGCTGAGGCTGACTCCCACGAGTCCTCCATTGGTGTGTGTGGGGCGGTGCCCCGCGTGCGTTGCTACCGGATCAACGGTTGGATCCTAGTGACGGGTTCCCGCCCGCAGGCGGTTTTCGCGACGAACCCGTCGGCAAGTCCTCAGAGGCTGTCGAGGGCCTTGATGTACTCGTTCAGGTCACGCGCGTCGGGCAGGCCGTTGACGACGGTCCAGCGGACGACGCCGTCCTTGTCGATGACGAAGGTGCCGCGGACCGCGCAGCCCTTCTCCTCGTCGAAGACGCCGTAGGCGCGCGAGGTCTCGCCGTGCGGCCAGAAGTCGGACAGCAGCGGGTACTCCAGGCCCTCCTGCTCGGCGAAGACGCGCAGGGTCGGCACGGAGTCGTTGGAGACGGCCAGGAGCTGGACGTCGTCGTTCTGGAAACGGGGCAGCTGGTCGCGCAGCTCACACAGCTCGCCGGTGCACACACCGGTGAAGGCGAACGGGTAGAAGAGCAGCACGACGGCCTTCTCCCCCCGGAAGTCGGAGAGCCGCACGGTGGCGCCGTGGTTGTCCTTGAGCTCGAAGTCCGGGGCCTTCTGTCCGACCTCGATCGCCATCTCTCGCATCCCTTCGTTCCTGCCGTCCCGCACGGGGCCGTTCGGGTGAGACCCACCCTAAGGGTGGTCGCCCCGGATCGTGCCGCCGACGGGGCCGAGGCGCGCGCGGCGGGTCCGACGGGGCACGTCAGGGGCTCGGAAAGGGGCTCGGAAAGGGCCCGGAACGCGCACACCCCGCCGGCCCCGGGGTGATCCGGGTCGGCGGGGTGTAGGTCCGCTCGGCTGCGGGGCGCGGCTTACTTCTTGGACTTGGCCGCCTTGGGCGTCACCAGCTTGGTGGAGGTCCACTCCTTGCCGACGGGCAGGCCCTTGGCCAGCGAGAGGCCGGCGGTCTCCGCGGCCTCGCTGATGTCGCTGGCCTCGACGTAGCCGTCGCGGCCGGTCTTGGGGGTCAGCAGCAGGATCAGTGCGCCGTCCTCGACCATCTCGGTCGCGTCGACCAGGGCGTCCGTCAGGTCGCCGTCCTCGTCGCGGAACCACAGCAGCACGGCGTCGGCGACGTCGTCGTAGTCCTCGTCGGCGAGCTCACTGACGAGTGCCTCGACGGTTTCCCGGAAATCCTGATCGACGTCCTCGTCGTAGCCGATCTCCTGGACCACCTGTTCGGACTGGAAACCCAGCCGGGCGGCCAGGTTCTCCGCGTGGTCCGCGGTCGCGCTCACGGGGTGCCTCCTGCTCATGTTCGGTGAATGTCTTTCGGCGGCGCGCGTACGCGCAGCATTGGGCGTAGTCCACACGGGCGCGGCGGATCGCGCAAGTACCCGGCCGCCGAGACCGTCGAAACGGTGACGATTGCGGCCGTCTCGCCGCAACTTTCAGGCTTCCCGGGTGGAGCTCCGGTGATTCATCCCACACCATTCCGGGCCATTCGGCATCGCATGAGGACTTTCTTACCTGTTTGAGGGACGAACGGCCTTACGAACCCGTTGATCGCCCTGGGCGTAAGGTTGCGATTCGGCCCCGCCGCTTCCAGGACCGGCGCGGCCCGTCAGGCGCTCCTTCCCCGCTCCAGGTGTTACCCAGTGGTAGAGGTGAAGATTTCGGCCGGGCGTAAGACCATGGGAGGCGGCGACCCAAGGCACGACTCCCCTGACAGCGAAGGAACAGCGTGGCTTCCGCATCCGATCGCAATCCGATCATCATTGGCGGCCTGCCGAGCCAGGTCCCGGACTTCGACCCGGAGGAGACCAGGGAGTGGCTCGACTCCCTGGACGCCGCCGTCGACGAGCGGGGCCGCGAGCGCGCCCGCTACCTGATGCTGCGACTGATCGAGCGGGCCCGCGAGAGGCGCGTGGCCGTACCCGAGATGCGCTCCTCGGACTACGTCAACACGATCGCCACGAAGGACGAGCCCTTCTTCCCGGGCAACGAGGAGATCGAGCGCAAGGTCCTCAACGCCACCCGCTGGAACGCGGCCGTCATGGTCTCGCGCGCCCAGCGCCCCGGGATCGGCGTGGGCGGCCACATCGCCACCTTCGCCTCCTCCGCCTCCCTCTACGACGTGGGCTTCAACCACTTCTTCCGGGGCAAGGACGAGGGCGACGGCGGCGACCAGATCTTCTTCCAGGGCCACGCCTCCCCCGGCATCTACGCCCGCGCCTACCTCCTGGACCGGCTCACCGAGCAGCAGCTCGACGCGTTCCGCCAGGAGAAGTCGAAGGCCCCGTACGGCCTGTCGAGCTACCCGCACCCGCGGCTGATGCCGGACTTCTGGGAGTTCCCGACCGTCTCGATGGGCCTCGGCCCGCTCGGCGCCATCTACCAGGCCCGGATGAACCGGTACATGGAGGCGCGCGGCATCGCCGACACCTCCCGGTCCCACGTCTGGGCGTACCTCGGCGACGGCGAGATGGACGAGCCGGAGTCGCTCGGCCAGCTCTCCATCGCCGCCCGCGAGGGCCTGGACAACCTGACCTTCGTCGTCAACTGCAACCTCCAGCGCCTCGACGGCCCGGTGCGCGGCAACGGCAAGATCATCCAGGAGCTGGAGTCGATCTTCCGCGGCGCCGGCTGGAACGTCATCAAGCTGATCTGGGACCGCTCCTGGGACCCGCTGCTGGCCCAGGACCGCGACGGCATCCTGGTCAACAAGATGAACTCCACCCCCGACGGGCAGTTCCAGACGTACGCCACCGAGTCGGGCGCGTACATCCGCGAGCACTTCTTCGGCGGCGACCAGCGGCTGCGCGCGATGGTCGAGAACATGACCGACCGGCAGATCCAGCACCTGGGCCGCGGCGGCCACGACCACAAGAAGGTCTACGCGGCCTACGCGGCGGCCAAGGCCCACAAGGGCCAGCCGACGGTCATCCTGGCGCAGACGGTCAAGGGCTGGACCCTCGGCCCGAACTTCGAGGGCCGCAACGCCACGCACCAGATGAAGAAGCTGACGGTCGACGACCTCAAGCGCTTCCGCGACCGCCTGCACATCCCGATCACCGACGCGCAGCTGGAGAACGGCGCCCCGCCGTACTACCACCCGGGCCGCAACTCGCCCGAGATCCAGTACATGCACGACCAGCGCAGCGCGCACGGCGGTTACGTGCCCACCCGCGTGGTGCGCGCCAAGCCCCTGGCGCTGCCGGACGACAAGGCGTACGCGGCCGCCAAGAAGGGCTCGGGCCAGCAGTCGATCGCCACGACGATGGCGTTCGTCCGCGTCCTGAAGGACCTGATGCGGGACAAGGAGATCGGCAAGCGCTTCGTGCTGATCGCACCCGACGAGTACCGCACCTTCGGCATGGACGCCTTCTTCCCGAGCGCCAAGATCTACAACCCGCTGGGCCAGCAGTACGAGGCGGTCGACCGCGACCTGCTCCTGGCGTACAAGGAGTCCCCGACCGGCCAGATGCTGCACGACGGCATCTCGGAGGCGGGCTGCACGGCCTCGCTGATCGCCGCGGGTTCGGCGTACGCGACGCACGGCGAGCCGCTGATCCCGGTCTACGTCTTCTACTCGATGTTCGGTTTCCAGCGCACGGGTGACCAGTTCTGGCAGATGGCCGACCAGCTGGCGCGCGGTTTCGTCCTGGGCGCGACCGCCGGCCGGACCACCCTGACGGGTGAGGGCCTCCAGCACGCCGACGGTCACTCCCAGCTGCTGGCGTCGACCAACCCGGGCTGCGTGGCGTACGACCCGGCCTACGGCTACGAGATCGCGCACATCGTCCAGGACGGCCTGCGGCGCATGTACGGCCCGACGGAGAAGAACGAGCCCGGCGAGGACGTCTTCTACTACCTGACGGTCTACAACGAGCCGATCCAGCACCCGGCCGAGCCGGCCGACGTCGACGTGGACGGCATCCTCAAGGGCATCCACCGCGTCTCCCAGGGCACCTCGGGCGCCATCGGGGCCCAGATCATGGCCTCGGGCGTGGCGGTGCCGTGGGCGCTGGAGGCGCAGCGGATCCTTGCCGAGGAGTGGAACGTACGGGCGGACGTCTGGTCGGCGACCTCCTGGAACGAGCTGCGCCGCGAGGCCGTCGAGGTGGAGGAGCACAACCTGCTCCACCCGGAGGAGGAGCAGCGCGTCCCGTACGTGACCCGGAAGCTGTCGGGTGCGGAGGGGCCGTTCGTGGCGGTCTCGGACTGGATGCGCGCGGTGCCGGACCAGATCGCGCGCTGGGTGCCGGGTACGTACACCTCGCTGGGCGCGGACGGGTTCGGCTTCGCCGACACGCGCGGCGCGGCGCGGCGCTTCTTCCACATCGACGCCCAGTCGGTGGTCCTGGCGACGCTCACCGAGCTCGCCCGTGAGGGGAAGATCGACCGTTCGGCGCTGAAGCAGGCCATCGACCGGTACCGGCTGCTGGACGTCTCGGCCGCCGACCCGGGTGCGGCGGGCGGGGACGCGTAGCCTCGGCGGCGGGCGTCGCGGGAGGAACCACTCTTGCGTGGGGGCGTTGGGACACCAGTCCCAACGCCCCCTTCCGCTTTCCCTACGATGATCCTCATGAAGGAAACCTCCCGCCAGGCGCGGTGGGAGCGCCGTACTCAGGTCCCCCTGCTGGTGCTCGCCGTGGCCTTCGCCGTCGCCTACGCCGTGCCCATCGTCGCGCCGGACGCGGGCGAGGGGGTGCACCGGGCCTGCACCCACGCGGAGTGGGCGGTGTGGGCGGCGTTCGCGGTGGACTACGTGGTGCGGCTGGGGCTGTCGCGGGACCGGAAGGTCTTCGTGCGGACGCACTGGCTGGACCTGGCGGCGGTGGTGCTGCCGCTGGTGCAGCCGCTGCGGCTGCTGCGGCTGGTGGCGACGCTGATGCTGGTGGGGCGGCGGGCGCGGATGGCCCCGCAGATCCGGCTGACCACGTACGTGGCGGGCGCCGTGGTGGGGCTGCTGATGTTCGGCTCGCTGGCGGTGCTGAGCGTGGAGCGGGACGCGCCCAACGGGAACATCAAGAACCTGGGCGACGCGGTGTGGTGGTCCTTCACCACCATGACGACCGTCGGGTACGGGGACCACTCCCCCACCACCGGGCTGGGCCGGGTCCTGGCGGTGGGGCTGATGCTGTCGGGGATCGCCCTGCTCGGTGTGGTGACCGCCAACATCGCGGCCTGGTTCATCGCCCGGTTCGAGCGCGACGACCAGGTGGAGCGGCTCCAGCTGGCGGCCGTCCGGGAACTCCAGGAGGAGGTGCGGGCGCTGCGGGCCGAGGTCGCGCGGCTGGGCCGCGGTCCCGGGTGCGCGATGCCCGCCCAGGCCTCCCCCGGGCCCGGCGAGGCCGCCGCCGGGCAGGCGGGGCCTACCGCTCCCACACCTTGAACGCCCTGACCTGGTAGGGGGACTGGGGCAGCAGGACCCCGTCGCCCGGGTAGGTCTGGAACTCGCCCGTCTCCGCGCATTCGGCCGACTGGTAGGTGGTCACCGGGCGCCCGGTGCGGTTGACCAGGGACTGGAAGCCGGCCTTGGGCGGCAGGGTGGTGCAGCTGTTGATGTCGAGGGTGCTGAGGTCGTAGGTCTGCCGGGTGCCCTTGAAGTCCGGTTTCGTCCACAGGCACAGCTCTCCCGTGGCACAGGGCGGTGAGGCGGCGTGGGCGCCGGTGGCGGTGGACGGGATGAGGGCGCAGGCGGCCAGGAGGGCGGCGGCGAGGGTGGTGGCGCGAGTGGTGCTCCACGTACGCATGACGGGGTCAACTCCTTGTGGACTTCCGGGCCCCGGACGGTTTCCGAGGCTCCGTGGCACCACGCTGACCTGCGACGACGCATGAGCGGAAGGGGCTGCGGACGGGTCCACCCTGATAGGCGACAGCCCCGCCGCGGGGTTGCGGCGGGGCTGTGGCGGGCGCGGGGTTGACGCGGCCGTAACGGGCGGCGGCGGGGCTCAGATGTGGGCCGCGCCCGCCCCGGCGCCGGCGTTCGCGCCGCGCTTGGTGAAGCAGGCGACGACGGCGGCGAGGACGGCAACGACGGCGGCGCAGGTGAAGGCCGTGCTCATACCGGACACGAAGGTCTCGTGCGCCACGGAGGAGATGGTCCGGGCGACCGGCTCGGGCACCCCGGGCGGGACGGGGGCGATGCCGACCTGGACGCCCTTCTCGGCGAGTGCCAGCTGTTCGGGGGTGAGCGGGGGCAGCCCGGCCCGCTGCCAGTTGTCCCCGAAGGTGTCACTGACCTCGGCCGCCATGACCGCTCCGAGGACGGCGGTGCCGAGGCTGCCGCCGACCTGCATGGCGGCCTGCTGGAGTCCGCCGGCCACACCGGAGAGCTCCAGCGGGGCGTTGCCGACGATGACCTCGGTGGCGCCGACCATGACGGGCGCGAGGCCCAGGCCGAGCAGGGCGAACCAGAGGGACATGGTGAGGGTGCCGGTGCCGGGGGTCAGCCGGGACATCCCGAAGCAGGCGACGGCGGTGGCCACCATGCCGGCGACGAGCGGGATCCGGGGGCCGACCCGGGTGATGGCGGCGCCGGCCAGCGGCGAGCCGATGATCATCATGCCGGTGAGCGGGAGCAGGTGCAGTCCGCTGTCCACCGGGCGCATCCCGTGCACGTTCTGCAGGTAGAAGGTGACGAAGAACAGGCCGCCCATGAAGGCGAAGGCCATCAGCACCATGAGCACGGTTCCGGCGGACAGCGCCAGCGAGCGGAACATGCCGAGCGGGATCAGCGGTTCGGCGACCCGGGTCTCCCAGAAGGCGAAGAGGGCGAAGCACACCAGGGAGCCGATGAGGAAGAGCACCGTCTTCGCGTCGCCCCAGCCCCACTCGGCGGCCTTGATCAGCGCCCAGATCAGGGAGAACATCGCGGTCGACAGCAGTACGACACCCGGCAGGTCGAAGGAGCGCGGGGCGTTCTCCGCGCGGTGGTCGAGCAGGATGAACAGGCCGAAGGCCAGGGCGACGACGCCGACCGGCACGTTGATGAAGAAGACGGACTGCCAGTTGACGTGTTCCACGAGCAGGCCGCCGACGATGGGCCCGGCGGCGGTCGAGGCGCCGATGACCATGCCCCAGATGCCGATGGCCATGTTGAGCTTCTCGGCGGGGAAGGTGGCGCGCAGCAGGCCGAGGGCCGCGGGCATCAGCAGGGCGCCGAAGAGGCCCTGGGCGACGCGGAAGCCGATGACGAGCCCGACCCCGGTCGACAGGCCGATGACCGCCGAGGAGAGCCCGAAGCCGGCGATGCCTATGAGGAAGGTCTGGCGGTGCCCGAAGCGGTCGCCGAGCTTGCCGGCGGTGATCAGGGAGACGGCGAGGGCCAGCAGGTAGCCGTTGGTGATCCACTGCACCTCGGCCAGGCTGGCGCCGAGGTCCTTCTGGATCGCGGGGTTGGCGACGGCGACGATCGTGCCGTCGAGGGTGACCATCATGACGCCGATCGCCACGGCGAACAGCGTGAGCCAGGGATGGCCGCGCAGACCGGCGCGGACCGGTGACGGACTCGATTCCTTGGCGAGGGTGATCTGACCAGTCATGCCCAGCAGGTTAGTGACAGCGACTGACAGTTCACAAACGGCTTAACGCGGCAGTAGCTGTCAGCTCGGTCACAGGTACCCTGACCGCTCACTCAGCGTCAGATTGAGCGGCAGAGAGGACCCCGCGGTGATGACCGACGAGCAGCCCGCCCGGGCGGCCGGCCTGCGCGAGCGCAAGAAGCGGCGCACCCGGGACGCGCTGCTGCGCGCCGCGCTGCTCCTGTTCGTCGCGCAGGGCTACGAGCGGACGACCGTCGACGAGATCACCGAGACGGTCGAGGTCTCCCAGCGCACCTTCTTCCGCTACTTCGCGAACAAGGAGGAGGTCGCCTTCGCCGTCCAGGACCTGGTGGAGTCGCACTTCCTCGACGCGCTGGGCGCCCGCCCGGCCGGGGAGCCGCCGCTGGAGGCCATGCGCGGCGCCGTGCTCGCCGCCTGGGACACCCTCGACGAGGCCCTTTCCGAGGTGGTCCCCGTCGACCTCTACATGCAGTCCTACCGGCTGATCGAGTCCACCCCGGCGCTGCTCGCCGTCCACCTGCGGCGCTCCACCGAGCTGGAGGAGAGGATCGCGCGGCTGATCGCCGACCGCGAGGGGCTCGACCCGGACACCGATCCGCGGCCCCGCGTGGCCGTCGCCGCGTTCTCCGGGGTGATGCGGGTCACCGGGCGGCTGTGGGGGCAGGGCGAGGACGTCAGCGTCAGCGCGATCCGCCGGATGACCGAGGCCCATCTCGACCAGATCGGCCCCGCCCTGGCCTCGGACTGGCGCCGTTCGGAGTAACCGACGGCGAGTTCCGGCCGGACCCGGCCGGAGCCCAACCGCCCCCGTGGCGACGGAGCGTGACCGTACGGGTCGAGGCGTCGCACGGTCGGCCGTGAGTCCCGTCACCCCTGACACCACTGGCTCCAGAGGTCTCCTAGTCTGGCTCCAGTGAACCTGCCCGGCCCCCTCGCCCACCCCGCCGCCGACGCCCCCGCGCGCCCGGCCGTCCTGCGCATGCTGCTCGCGCTCGGCATCGTCTTCCTGATGCTGGCGACGACCGGCTGGACCGCCGTGCACCGCCCGGAGACGGTGGTCCCGGCACGGGCCGCCGCGCTCACCGCCTGGGCCACGGCACGGATCGACGGCCGGCCGGTGCCGGCCGCCGACGCCCCCGTACGGACGGTCGCCCGCTTCTTCGCCGGCCTCGACGCCGCCCAGCGGGCCCACCTCGCCGACGGCTACCCGCTCGTGGTCGGCAACCTCGACGGGGTGCCCTCCACGACCCGCTACCGGGCCAACCACAACGCGCTCGCCCAGACCGCACGGCTGGAGGAGGCCCGGGGCAAGGACGTCGCGCTCACCCCGGCCGACCGCGCCGACGCCATACGCCGGGCGCACCGCTTCGAGTCCCTCGCCGAGCCCGGCCGGCAGATCTTCCTCTTCGACCCCACCGGCGACGGCCTGGTCGCGGAGGTCTACGGCGACCTCGACTCCGCCCGCCGGGTCTCGGTGATCATCCCCGGCGTGGACACCGACGCCCTCACCTTCGAGCGCAGCCAGCGCCGGCTGACCGCCCCCGCCGGCATGGCCGACTCCCTGTACCAGGCCGAACGCGCCGCCGCCCCCGCCTCCCGTACGGCCGTCATCGCCTGGGCCGGCTACGTCGCCCCCGCCGGGGTCGGCGTGGACGCCGCCACCGGCCGGCTGGCCGTCCAGGGCGCCGTCCGGCTGCAGTCCCTGGCGGCGGCCCTGCCCGGGAACGCGAGCGTGGCCCTGTTCTGCCACAGCTACGGCTCGGTGGTCTGCGGGGTCGCCGCGCACGGGCTGCCGCAGCGGGTGACCGACGTGGTGGTGGCGGGCAGCCCCGGGATGCGCGTGGGCAGCGCCGGGGAGCTGCACACCACCGCCCGGGTGTGGGCCACGCGGGCCGAGGGCGACTGGATCGCGGACGTGCCGCACGTGGAGGTCGGCGGGGTCGGCCACGGCGCCGACCCGGTGTCGCCCGGGTTCGGCGCCCGGCTGTTCTCCTCCGCCGGGGCCCACAGCCACACGGGCTATTTCGAGCCAGGCACCGCCTCGCTGGAGAACTTCGCCAAGATCGGAACCGGCGGTTTCGGTTCCGTCGCGTGCGCGAACGGCAGCGACGACTGCCGGGCCGGAATTTCCGGCACGGACGGTGACTGACGGCGGCCGATCCGCCGCAGACCCGTAGCAAGTCGAAAAAAACGGGCCGGAAGACGAGGGGGACGCGCGGGGGCGCGTCCCTTTACCATGTGCCGCATGGGTGACGTACTGGCCGGAAATCATGCCGTCTGGGAGTTCGACGCCGACTCGGACTCGATGCTCATCCGCTTCGTACGGGGGATACGCACGCCGAGGCTCTGGCACGCGCTGGGCGAGCGCCGGATCCCCCTCGAAGCGCTGTCCGGGGTGGCGGTGGGCACCGCCACGCCCGGAGTCGGGCGCCGGGAGACCGTGGTGCTCCGCGCCACGCCGCGGCCCGGGGCCGATCCGCTGATGGAGGCTGCCGCCGGGCAGCTGAAGGAAGCGTGCGATCCGTACCGCCTGGTGCTGCCCGCCGACCGGGCGGAGCAGGCGGCGGCCTTCGCGGAGGCGCTGCGCGAGCGGCTGGGGCCGGACGACGCGGCCGCTCCGGCGGAACGGTTCCTCGTGGCCGTCCCGCAGCCGCCGCTCCAGCTGAAGGCGTACGACGCGCGGGTGGGCTTCGACGGCTCCGCCGTGACGTTCCACTGGTCGCGCACGGGCGCGAGCAGTGCGAAGTGGCGGGCCGGGGACCAGCGCTTCGCGCTGGGGGCGCTGACCGGGGTGAAGTGGGTCTCCCCGGACCGGCCGGGCGGCGGGCACCTGCGGCTGGTGCCGCGGGACGCCGCCGAGGCCGTCACGGCCCCCGACCACGACCTCGCGGCGGCGGTGTTCGGCGTGGGCTACGGGGCGGTGCACGAGTCGCTGCCGTTCGCCGCGGCCGTGCTCGCCGCGCTGCGGGAGCGGGCGCCGGTGGGGGCCGTACCGCGGGCACGGGTGTCCGGGGAGCGGCTCCGGCACCTCAGCGAGCTGCACAGCACGGGGCTCCTGACGGACGCGGAGTACGAGACCCTCCGGGCACGCTTCACGGCGGGGGCCTAGCCCCCTCCCGGGGACTCCGCCCCCGGACCCCCGCGCCTCAAACGCCGGCGGGGCTGGAATCGCCCGGCGGCTACGCCTCGCGGGCCGCCGACGTGGACGTCATGTCCGGGTAGCGGGCGCCCGCGACCTGAGACGCGATCGGCTCCAGCAGGGCCAGCTCGGCCTCCGTCAGGGTGACCCGCGTCGCCGCCGTGTTCTCCGCGAGCCGCCCGGGCTTGCGGGTGCCCGGGATCGGCACCACCGTCAGCCCGTGCACCGCGGACCGCTGGTGCACCCACGCCAGCGCCACCTGCGCCGCCGTCACCCCGTGCGCGGCGGCGATCTCCCGGACCGGCACCAGCAGCGCCGCGTTGGCCCTGGCGTTCTCCCCCGTGAAACGGGGCTGCGCGCGCCGGAAGTCGCCGGCCGACAGCTCGGCGTCCGCGTCCGCGAAGGCCCCCGTCAGGAATCCGCGCCCCAGCGGCGAGTACGGCACGAAGGCCACCCCCAGCTCCGCCGCCGCGCCCACCGCGCTGCGCTCCACGTCCCGGCTGAACAGCGACCACTCCGACTGGAGGGCCGCGATCGGGTGCACCGCGTGCGCCTCGCGCAGCTCGGCGCCGGTGACCTCGCTGAGCCCCAGGTGGCGCACCTTCCCCTCGCGCACCAGCTCGGCCATCGCGCCCACCGACTCGGCCAGCGGCACGGCCGGGTCGCGCCGGTGCATGTAGTAGAGGTCGATGACGTCCACGCCGAGCCGCCGCAGACTGCCCTCGACGGCCTCCCGGACGTACGCGGGGTCGTTGCGGATCCCCCGGTACGCCGGGTCGTCGCTGCGCTCGATGGCGAACTTCGTGGCGAGGGTGATCTCGTCCCGGTGGGCGGCCACGAAGGGCGCCAGGAACTCCTCGTTCGCCCCGCGCCCGTAGACGTCGGCCGTGTCGAAGAGGGTGACCCCGGCGGCCAGCGCCGCGTCCAGGGTCGCGCGGGCCGCCGTCTCGTCGGTGTCCCCGTAGAACTCGCTCATGCCCATGCAGCCGAGGCCCTGGATCCCGACGACCGGGCCGCCCTTGCCCAGCTCGGCGCGTGCGATGGTGGTCTGCTCCGTCATGACTGTGCCTTCCCCGTTCCCGCGTACATCGCGATCTTGCAGTCCAGGACGTCGAGCGCGTCCGTCAGCTCGGCGACCCGCGCCAGTACCTCCCGGCGCGTCCGCTCCAGCAGTGCGCGGCGCTCGTCGACCGTGTGGTCCCCCTCGCGGACCAGCTCGGCGTAGCGGACCATGTCCGCCACCGACATGCCGGTGGCGCGCAGCTTGCCCACGAAGGCGAGCCAGCCGAGGTCCTTGTCGCTGAACCGCCGCTGTCCCGAATGGGAGCGGTCCACGTGCGGCATCAGGCCGATCCGCTCGTACCAGCGCAGCGTGTGCTGGGTCAGACCGGTCCGGGCCTCGACCTCGCTGATCGTGTACCGCGTCTCCGTCAGGTTCATGGCCTCCACGCTAGAACCCTGGAGTGCACTCCAAGCAAGTAGGCTCGGGGCCATGGAGAGCATGGAGGGCGTCAACAGCCTGGAGAGCCTGCGGGCCGTGGAGAACTGGCCGGTGCCCACCGCCGCGGCGGCCGTCGTGCGCGCCGACGGGAGCCTGGCCGGCTCGCACGGGCCGGTGGACCACCGTTTCCCGCTGGCCTCGGTCACCAAGCCGCTCGCGGCCTACGCGGTCCTCGTCGCCTACGAGGAGGGGGCGGTGGAGCTCGACGAGCCGGCCGGCCCCGAGGGCTCGACGGTCCGTCACCTCCTCGCGCACACCAGCGGACTGGCCTTCGACGAGCACCGCGCGACGGCCCCGCCCGGGCAGCGCCGGCTGTACTCGAACGCCGGCTTCGAGGTGCTCGGCGACCACCTGGCGAAGGCCACCGGGATCCCCTTCGCGGACTACCTCCGCGAAGCCGTGTTCGAGCCGCTGGGCATGAGCTCCTCCAGCCTGGAGGGCTCCCCGGCCAAGGACGGCGTGTCGACCGTCTCCGACCTGGTGCGCTTCGCCGCCGAACTCCAGGCGCCCCGGCTGCTGGACGTCCGCACGGTCGCCGAGGCCACCTCGGTGGTCCACCCCGGCCTCAAGGGCGTCCTGCCGGGCTACGGGCACCAGTCCCCCAACGACTGGGGGCTCGGCCTGGAGATCCGCGACGGCAAGTCCCCGCACTGGACGGGGCTCACCTCCTCCCCGCGCGCCTTCGGGCACTTCGGCCAGTCCGGCACCTTCCTGTGGGTGGACCCCGACGTCCGCGCGGCCTGCGTGGCCCTGACGGACCGCGCCTTCGGCCCCTGGGCCGTGGAGGCCTGGACCCCCTTCACCGACACGGTCCTGGCGGAGCTCCGCTCCCGCTAGGCGGGCAGCTCCCAGACCAGCAGTTCGGCCGGGGAGCCGGCCGTGATCTCCAGGCCCTTCTCGCCGGTGATCCGGGCCGAGTCCCCGGGCCCCAGCTCCGCCCCGTCGAGCCGCAGGTCCCCGTGCACCACGTGCAGGTAGACCCGTTCCGCGTCCGGTACGGGGACCCGCTCGCCCGCGCCCGGCCGCCGGACGCGCAGGACCGCGCCCGCCGCCGGGACCTCGTACGGGGCGCCGTCCGCGAGGTCCCGTACGACCTCGTACGAGGGCTCCCCGCCCGCGGCCAGCGGCGCGAGCCACGTCTGCACGAACCGCAGCGGCCGCTCGGCGTCGTTGCGCTCCTCGTGCCGGGCCCCGGAGCCGGAACCCAGCCGCTGGACGTCCCCGGGGCGGACCGCGGCGGTGTCCCCCGTGCTGCCGTCGCGGTGGGTGAGCTCGCCCTCCACCACCCAGGTCACGATCTCGGTGTGGCTGTGCGGGTGCTCGTCGAAGCCGGAGCCGGGGGCGAGGAGCTCCTCGTTGCAGGCGAGCACCGGGCCGAAGCGGATGTTGTCCGGGTCGTAGAAGGACCCGAAGGAGAAGGCGTGCCGGGTGGTGATCCCGGCCTGCGGATCCCCTCCCGCGTACCGGTCGGCGGCGCGGCGTACATCGATCATGGGAGTCACGGTAGCCGCCCCCGGGGGAGCCGGGCCCGGGACCCGAGTCCGCGCCGGGCCTTCGATAAGGCAGTCTTGTCCCGTGCCCCAACCCGAACGTGAGCATTCCCCCGAGACCCGTCCCGCGCATCCGCCCCATCCGCACGCCGCGACGCTGCGCCGGCTGGAGAAGTCCTCCGGCCGGCTCGCCGCCAACGCCATCGCGCGCATGGACGAGGCCCTGCCGTGGTACCGGGCGATGCCTCCGGAGAACCGGTCGTGGATCGGCCTGGTCGCCCAGGCGGGCATCGCCGCGTTCACCGAGTGGTTCCGGCACCCGGAGACCCCCCAGGCGATCTCCACCGACGTCTTCGGGACGGCCCCCCGGGAGCTGACCCGGGCGATCACCCTGCGCCAGACCGTGGAGATGGTCCGGACGACGATCGAGGTCATGGAGGCCGCGATCGACGAGGTGGCGGCCCCCGGGGACGAGTCGATCCTGCGCGAGGCGCTGCTGGTCTACGCCCGGGAGATCGCCTTCGCGACGGCCCAGGTGTACGCGCAGGCGGCGGAGGCCCGCGGGGCGTGGGACGCCCGGCTGGAGTCCCTCGTCGTCAACGCCGTGCTGTCGGGCGAGGCCGACGAGGGCGCCCTGTCACGGGCCGCCGCGCTCGGCTGGAACTCCCCCGAGCACGTGTGCGTGGTCCTGGGCACCGCCCCGGAGGGGGACAGCGAGCTGACGGTCGAGGCGATCCGCCGCGCGGCCCGCCACCACAAGCTCCAGGTGCTCACCGGGGTGCTCGGCGACCGGCTGGTGGTGATCGCGGGCGGCAGCGACAACCCGCTCCAGGTGGCGAAG
Source organism: Streptomyces sp. NPDC089915 (assembly GCF_040684675.1). Lineage (NCBI taxonomy): Bacteria > Bacillati > Actinomycetota > Actinomycetes > Kitasatosporales > Streptomycetaceae > Streptomyces > Streptomyces sp. NPDC089915. The sequence continues at coordinate 57,836 of NZ_JBFBGN010000011.1, forward strand.
TCGCTGATCGGCCCGTTCGCGGCCGGTGCGGTGGTGGCGGGGCCGGTGGTCCCCGACCTGCTGAACGCGACGAAGTCGGCGCAGGCGGCGGCGGCCGGACTGAAGGCCTGCACGGCCTGGCAGGACGCCCCCCGACCGGTTCTGGCGGACGATCTCCTGCCCGAGCGGGCGATCGCCTCGGATCCCTCCGCCAGGGAGCAGCTGGTGGAGGAGATCTACAGACCGCTGGAGGAGGCGGGCTCGGCGCTGCTGGAGACGCTGAGCGTCTACCTGGAGCAGGCGAGCAGTCTGGAGGGGGCCGCGCGGATGCTGTTCGTGCACCCGAACACGGTGCGCTACCGGCTCCGACGTGTGACCGACGTCACCGGCTGGTCACCCTCCGATGTCCGCTCGGCGTTCACGCTGCGGATCGCCCTGATCCTCGGGCGTCTGGCCGACGGAGATCAGCAGCCCTAGACTTTTGTCGGACATCAACAATTACCCCGACGGTTCTTCGTCCCTGTCCCCACGGGCGGCGGAGACCGCCCACAAGAGAGAGTGTGAGGGTGCTCGTACTCGTCGCTCCCGGCCAAGGCGCTCAGACGCCCGGCTTCCTGACTCCCTGGCTCGAACTCCCCGGCGCCGCCGAGCGCGTCGCGGGGTGGTCCGACGCCATCGGGCTCGACCTCGTCCACTACGGCACCAAGGCCGACGAGGACGAGATCCGCGACACGGCGGTGGCCCAGCCCCTGCTGGTCGCGGCCGGCCTGCTGTCCGCCTCCGCGCTGAACACCACGGCCTTCGGCGCCGTCGCAGGTCACAGCGTGGGTGAGATCACCGCGGCCGCCTACGCCGGCGTGCTGGGCGAGGGCGACGCGCTGTCGTTCGTCCGCACCCGCGGGCTGGCCATGGCCGAGGCCGCCGCCGTCACGAAGACGGGCATGGCCGCCGTCCTGGGCGGCGACCAGGACGTGGTCGTCGCGCACCTGGAGAAGCTGGGGCTGACCCCGGCCAACATCAACGGTGCGGGCCAGATCGTGGCCGCCGGCACCGCGGAGCAGATCGAGGCCCTGGTCGCCGACAAGCCCGAGGGCTCGATGAAGGTCGTGGCCCTCAAGGTCGCGGGCGCCTTCCACACGCACCACATGGCGCCCGCCGTCGCCACGCTGGAGCAGGCCGCCCAGGCCCTCGCCCCGGCCGACCCGGCGCTGAAGTACGTGTCCAACAAGGACGGACTCGTGGTCGAGTCGGGCGCCGACGTCGTCGCCCGCCTGGTCGGCCAGGTCGCGAACCCGGTGCGCTGGGACCTGTGCATGGGGACCTTCTCCGAGCTGGGCGTCACCGGGATCGTCGAGCTGAGCCCCGGCGGCACCCTCACGGGTCTGGCCAAGCGCGCGCTCAAGGGCGTGCCGAACGTGGCGCTGAAGACGCCGGACGACCTCGACAAGGCCGCGAAGCTCATCGCCGAGCTGACGGCCTGAGAGTAGGAGCCCACACAGCATGTCCAAGATCAAGCCGGCCAAGGGCTCCCCGTACGCCCGCATCCTCGGCGTCGGCGGGTACCGCCCGACCCGTGTGGTGCCCAATGAGGTCATCCTCGAGAAGATCGACTCCTCGGACGAGTGGATCCGCTCGCGCTCCGGCATCGCGACCCGGCACTGGGCCTCGCCCCAGGAGACCGTCGCCGCGATGTCGGTGGAGGCCTCCGGCAAGGCGCTCGCCGACGCCGGGGTCTCCCCGGAGCAGATCGGCGCGGTGATCGTCTCGACGGTCTCGCACTTCAAGCAGACCCCGGCCGTCGCGACCGAGATCGCGCACCGGATCGGCGCGGTCAAGCCCGCCGCCTTCGACATCTCCGCGGGCTGTGCCGGCTTCGGCTACGGCCTGACCCTGGCCAAGGGCATGGTGGTGGAAGGTTCCGCCGAGTACGTCCTGGTCATCGGGGTCGAGCGGCTGTCGGACCTGACGGACCTGGAGGACCGGGCGACGGCCTTCCTGTTCGGCGACGGCGCGGGCGCCGTGGTCGTCGGCCCCTCGGACGAGCCGGCCATCGGCCCCACGGTGTGGGGTTCGGAGGGCGACAAGTCCGAGACCATCAAGCAGACCGTGCCGTGGGACGAGTTCCGCAGCACGGACGCCGCCCAGAAGTTCCCGGCCATCACCCAGGAGGGTCAGGCGGTCTTCCGCTGGGCCGTCTTCGAGATGGCCAAGGTGGCCCAGCAGGCGCTCGACGCCGCCGGGATCACCCCGGATGACCTGGACGTCTTCATCCCGCACCAGGCGAACATGCGGATCATCGACTCGATGGTGAAGACTCTCAAGCTGCCGGAGCACGTCACGGTCGCCCGTGACGTGGAGACCACCGGCAACACGTCGGCCGCCTCGATCCCGCTCGCCATGGAGCGGCTCCTGGCGACCGGAGCGGCGAAGAGCGGCGACACCGCGCTCGTCATCGGCTTCGGGGCGGGGCTCGTCTACGCCGCGACGGTCGTTACCCTCCCCTAGGGCCCGGATCACTTCCGGACCTGAACCACCAGCTAGCTAGCTACAGAAGGAGCGCCACATGGCCGCCACGCAGGAAGAAATCGTCGAGGGTCTCGCGGAGATCGTCAACGAGATCGCGGGCATCCCGGTCGAGGACGTCGAGATCGACAAGTCCTTCACCGACGACCTGGACGTCGACTCGCTGTCCATGGTCGAGGTCGTCGTCGCCGCCGAAGAGCGCTTCGACGTCAAGATCCCCGACGAGGACGTCAAGAACCTCAAGACGGTCGGCGACGCCGCGTCTTACATCCTGAAGCACCAGGCCTGAGCCTGACGAGCGTTTGTCGCCACCCGGCGGTGGCGCCGTGACAATTCAGCACCCCCTTAGACGTGGAGAAAGAATTCCTGTGAGCCCGACCAATCGCACCGTGGTCGTCACCGGTATCGGCGCAACCACTCCGCTGGGTGGCGACAGCGCTTCGACCTGGGAAGGTCTGCTCGCCGGCCGGTCCGGCGTCTCGCCCCTGGAGGGCGAGCGCTTCGCCGAACTGCCGGTCCGTATCGCCGCCCAGGCCGCCGTGGACCCGAGCGAGGTACTCCCCCGCCCGCTGGCCCGCAAGCTCGACCGCTCGGCGCAGTTCGCCCTCATCGCGGCCCGCGAGGCCTGGGCCGACGCGGGTTACACCGCCCCGGCCGGCGAGGACGAGGCGATCGTCCCCGAGCGTCTGGGCACCGTGATCGCCTCCGGTATCGGCGGTGTCACCACCCTGCTCGACCAGTACGACGTACTGAAGGAAAAGGGTGTGCGCCGGGTCTCCCCGCACACCGTCCCCATGCTCATGCCGAACGGCCCCTCCGCGAACGTGGGCCTGGAGGTCAACGCCCGCGCCGGTGTGCACACCCCCGTCAGCGCGTGCGCGTCGGGCGCCGAGGCCATCGGCTACGCCGTCGAGATGATCCGTACCGGCCGTGCCGACGTGGTCGTCGCGGGCGGCACCGAGGCGGCGATCCACCCGCTGCCGATCGCCGCGTTCGCCAACATGATGGCGATGTCCAAGAACAACGAGAGCCCGACCACGGCCTCCCGTCCGTACGACAAGGCCCGCGACGGCTTCGTCCTCGGCGAGGGCGCCGGTGTCGTGGTCCTGGAGTCCGCCGAGCACGCCGCCAAGCGCGGTGCCCGGGTCTACTGCGAGGTGCTGGGCCAGGGCCTGTCCGCGGACAGCCACCACATCGCGCAGCCGGAGCCGACGGGGCGCGGTGTCGCCGCGGCCCTGCAGAACCTGCTCGACAACACGGAGCTGGACCCGTCCGAGCTCGTCCACGTCAACGCGCACGCCACGTCCACCCCGCAGGGTGACACGGCCGAGCTGAAGGCGCTGCGCAAGGTCCTCGGTGACGACCTCGACCACATCGCGATCTCCGCGACCAAGTCGATGACCGGCCACCTGCTGGGCGGCGCGGGCGGCATCGAGACCGTGGCGACCGTGCTGGCGCTGTACCACCGGATCGCCCCGCCGACGATCAACGTCGACGAGCTGGACGACGACGTCGACGCGGACATCGTGCGCGGCGAGCCCCGCAAGCTCCCGGTCGACGGTCCGATCTCCGCGATCAACAACTCCTTCGGCTTCGGCGGCCACAACGTCTCCCTGGCGTTCCGCACCGTCTGACCGTAGGGACCCGCACGACGCGAAGGCCCCCTCCCGGCACTGCCGGGAGGGGGCCTTCCGCATGTCCCGCGGTCTCTCTCAGACCACCTGGTGGAGCCAGCGGACCGGGGCGCCCTCGCCGGCGTAGCGGAAGGGCTCCAGTTCGTCGTCCCAGGGCTTGCCGAGCAGCTTGGCGAGCTCCGCCTCCAGCTCCGTCTCGCCGCGCGCGGAGCGGGCCAGGGCGGCGCGGAGCCGGTCCTCGGGGACCAGGATGTCGCCGTGCATGCCGGTGACGGCGTGGAAGATGCCGAGCTCCGGGGTGGAGCTGTAGCGCTCGCCCTCGGCGGTCGGGCAGGGTTCGGCGGTCACCTCGAAGCGGAGCAGGTGCCAGCCGCGCAGGGCCGAGGCGAGTCTTGACGCGGTACCCGCCTCGGCCTGCCAGGAGAACTCGGCTCTCCAGGTGCCGGGGGAGGCGGGCTGCCGGATCCAGTCGAGGTTCACCCGCACCCCGAGCACGCCCGCAACAGCCCATTCCACATGCGGGCAGAGCGCGCGCGGTGCGGAATGCACGTACAGAACTCCACGTGTCGTCACCGGGACCTCCAGTGTGGGACGAGGTCGGGAATAAACTCCAGAAAACGGACAGTATGTGACGTGATGTAATGTAACGGAAAATATTAGACATTATGTAGCGGCACGTGCGGCCGAAACGCCACGGGAAAAAGCTACCGTGCGCCAGGGGTCATGGTGTGACGTACGGTCGCTCCGAAGCCCGTAAACCCAGAGCATTCACTCAGCAGGACGCCCCCGGAAGGACGCGGGGCGACGAGGGAGGACCACCCGATGCGCACCACCGCCGCGCGCCGCCGCGTACGCCGGACCGTAACCGGCGCGGGCGTGGCGGTGGCCGTCCTGGCGGCGACGGTCACCGGCTGTGACGACGGCGCCCCGCCGGCGAAGGCGGGCGAGCGCGGGGCGCAGGCGAAGCCGCGCTGGAACCCGGCGCCGGCCTCGGTCGCCGCCGTCGGGGACTCCATCACCCGCGGCTTCGACGCCTGTTCGGTGCTGGCCGACTGTCCCGAGGTCTCCTGGGCCACCGGCAGCGATCCCGCCGTCAACTCCCTGGCCGCCCGGCTGCTGGGCGGGGCGGAGGTGGCCGGGCGCAGCTGGAACTACGCGGTGACGGGCTCGCGGATGGCGGACCTGCCCGGGCAGTTGGCGGAGGCGGCGCAGCACAAGCCGGGCCTGGTCACGGTGATGGTGGGCTCGAACGACGCCTGCCGGCCCACGGCTTCGTCGATGACCTCGGTGGCGGACTTCCGCGCCGGGTTCGAACAGGCCCTCAAGGAGCTGCGGGCGGCCTCGCCCGCCTCCCAGGTGTACGTGTCCTCCGTGCCGGACCTGCAACGGCTGTGGGAGCAGGGCAAGGACAATCCGATGGTGCGGCAGATCTGGAAGCTGGGGATCTGCCAGTCCATGCTGGCCGAGCCGCTGGCCGCCGACGCGGGGGCGACGGCCCGGCGGGAGAAGGTCCGGGCGCGGGTGGTCGAGTACAACGAGGCGCTGCGCCAGGTCTGCGCGCAGGACGAGTTGTGCCGCTACGACGGCGGGGCCGTGTTCCAGTACCCGTTCGGGGCGGACCAGCTGAGCCACTGGGACTGGTTCCACCCCGGCCGGGACGGCCAGGCGCGGCTCGCGGAACTGGCCCACCGGCAGGTGACGGCGGCGCAGCCGCCGCGTTGACGCGGGGCCGCGCGCGGGGACGGGAGAGGGCCGGGAGCCGCTGTCAGGGGCTGGCTCCCGGCCCGGTCTTCCGGCCGGGGCGGGGGTGAATTCCGGCCAGTCCCCCGCCCCGGCGTGTCGTGGTGCCCCGGCGGCTACAGGCCGAGGGTGGCCGTCAGCCGCGTGTCGGCGTGCGAGTGGCTCGCGCGGACCTCGTAGGCGCCGCCGACGCGGCGCCAGCCGTACGCCTCCTCGTCCCAGACCTCGAAGGCGCGGGCGGGCAGCGGGATCTCCACCTCGACGCTCTCTCCGGCCCCGGCGCTGACGGCCGCGAAGCCGGCCAGCCAGCTCGCGGGGCGCTCCACGGTCGTGCTCCGCGCGCCATCGGACGCGGTGGAGACGGGGGCCAGGTAGACCTGGACGACCTCGCGGCCGGGCCGGGTGCCGGTGTTGGTGAGGCGGACGCGGACGGACTCGGCGGTGGCCTCCAGGGACTCGTAGGCCCAGTCGGTGTAGCCGAGGCCGTGCCCGAAGGGGTAGGCGGGCCGGATGCCGCGGGCCTCGTAGGCCCGGTAGCCGATGAACAGCCCCTCGCGGTACTCCAGGCGCCCCTCCTCGGGGACGACCTCGGTGACGGGCGCGTCGGCGAAGGAGGCGGGCCAGGTGGTGGGCAGGCGGCCGCCGGGCTCGGCGTCGCCGAGCAGGACGTCGGCGAGCGCGGCCCCGCCCTCCTGGCCGGGGAACCAGGTCAGCAGGACGGCGGCGACGTCCTCGCGCCAGGGGAGTTCCACCGGGGAGCCGGCGTTGACGACGACCACGGTGTTGGGGTTGGCGGCGGCGACGGCCCGGACCAGGTCGTCCTGGCGGCCGGGGAGCGCGAGGCCGGTGCGGTCGAAGCCCTCCGACTCCACCCGCTCGGTGGTGGCGACGACCACGACGGCGGTGTCGGCGGCGCGGGCGGCCCGTACGGCCTCGGCGATCAGCTCGTCGGGGTCGCGGCGCGGGCCGAGGTGGAGCAGGGAGAACATGACCGCCTTGAGCGGGAGCGCGGCCATGTCGGGCACCTGGTAGGTCAGCGAGACCTCGACGGGCTCGCCGGCGGTCAGGGCCACCGTCGCCCGCTCGTTGGGGGCGCCGAAGAAGGCCTCGAAGGGGTCGGCCTCGGAGCCCAGCTCCTGGACGCCCTCCCAGCGGGTGCGGCCGTCGACGGCGAGGCGGAAGCCGCCGAGCCCGCGGGTGCCGAAGACGTGGTCGCCGCTCTCGCGCGGCAGGAACGTTCCGGTGACCTCGATGCTGGCCATCGTCTCGTACGCGACCCCCTCGGGGAGGTCGTCGCCGATCCACTGGACCTGCCCGGACGGCAGGCTGCCCTCGCCGAGGACCGTTCCGGAGGCGTCGCGGCAGACGGCGCGCAGCTCGAAGCCGGCTCCGGCGGGGACGGGCTCCTCGCTCGGGTCGGCGCCGACGGCGTAGGTCAGGGCGCCCTCGGGCAGGGCGGCGGTGAGCCCGTCGAGCGGGGAGACCACCCGTTCGGGGAAGACGGTGGCGCTGCCGCCGCCGAGGACGCGGGCGTCGCGGGCGGCGGCGCCGAGCAGGGCGACGGTGCGGCCGGCGGCGCGGTCGAGCGGGAGGGCTTCGTCCTCGTTGCGGACGAGGACGAAGCCGCGGACGGCGAGTTCGCGGGCCAGGGCCTGCCCGTCGAGCGGCGCGGGCGGCTCGGTGACCGCGGCGGGGGCGCCCTCCAGGAGGCCGGTGCGGGCGGCGAGGCGCAGGACGTTGCGCACGGCCCCGTCGACGGCGGCCCCGTCGGCCTCCCCGGCGCGGACGGCGGCGGCGAGGGCGGGCCCGTAGACGGTCGTGGGGCCGGGCATGACCACGTCGAGGCCGCCTTCGAGGCAGCCGGTGGTGGAGCGGGCGGCCATCCAGTCGGAGACGTTGTAGCCGTCGAAGCCCCACTCGCCGCGCAGCACGCCGTTCACCAGCTGGGCGTGCTCGGTCATGGTGATGCCGTTGACCCGGTTGTAGGCGGTCATGACGCCCCAGGGGCGGGCGCCCTTCACGATGGCCTCGAAGGGCGCGAGGTAGAGCTCGCGCAGCGGGCGCGGGGCGATGGCGCAGTCGACGGTGAAGCGCTCGGTCTCGGCGTCGTTGCCGACGAAGTGCTTGACGGTGGTGCCGACCCCGCCGTCCTGGACGCCCTGGACGTAGCCGGTGCCGATGGCCCCGGTCAGGTGCGGGTCCTCGGAGTAGCACTCGAAGTGGCGGCCGCCGAGCGGGGAGCGGTGCAGGTTGACGGTGGGCGCGAGGAGGACGTGGACGCCCTTGCGGCGGGCCTCCTGGGCGAGGAGCCGGCCGGCCCGGCGGGCCAGGGCCGGGTCCCAGGAGGCGGCGAGGGCGGTCGGGGAGGGCAGGGCGACGGAGGGGTCGTCGGCGGTCCAGCGCACGCCCCGGACGCCGATGGGCCCGTCGGACATGACCAGGGAGCCCAGCCCGATCTCGGGGAGGGCCGGCAGGGACCACATGTCCTGGCCGGCCAGCAGCCGGGTCTTGGCGTCGAGGTCCAGCTTGTCCAGGGCGGCCTCGACGGCGTCTTCGCGGAGCTGCTCGCTCGCGCGCTCGTCGGGGACCTGATCGGCAGCGGTCACGGCCGTGCCTCCTCGCTCTGTGGGTGCGGTGCGGTGGGCCCATGGTGGACCTTTTACTTGTAAGACGGTAGGTGTTGTAATCTTTTCGTGATGTTGGGATGGCGTACGGTCGTACGACCGGCGGGCCGGTCCGATCGAGAAGGGGTGCGGCGGGACGATGGTCAGGGCGAAGAGCGAGGAGCGGCGCGGCGAGATCGTCCGCGCGGCGGTCGAGGTGATCGCGGAACGCGGCTACCGGGGCGCGTCCCTGGGCTCCGTCGCCGAACGCGTGGGCCTGACCCAGCAGGGCCTGCTGCACTACTTCCCCACCAAGGAGGCCCTGCTGGTCGCCGTCCTGGAGGAGCGCGACCGCTGGGACACCGGCGGCGGGTCCCGCGCCTCCGCGGGCTCCTGGCGCCTGGACCTGCTGGCCTCGCTGGTGGAGTACAACGCCATGCGCCCCGGCATCGTCCAGACCTTCTCCGCCCTGCTCGGCGAGAGCGTCACCGACGGCCACCCGGCCCGCGCCTTCTTCACCGAACGCTACGAACAGGTCCGCGAGGAGATGGCCGCCGTCCTGCGCGCCGAGTTCGGCGAGCTCCTCCCCTCGGGCCTCACCCCGGAACAGGCCGCCCCGCTGCTGACCGCCGTCATGGACGGCCTCCAGTACCAGTGGCTGCTCGCCCCGGAATCGGTGGACATGCCCGCCGCGTTCCGCTCCTTCCTCACTCTGCTGCGGGGCCCCGGCGCATAGCCGCCCGCCCCCACCGGGCATCCTTTCCCCCGGACTTCGAGCGGGGGGACACGACATGGAGCCGGAAGAACGCGAGAAGAAGGTCGCGTGGTCGGAACTCTTCTTCGACCTGGTACTGGTGTTCGCCGTGACCCAGGTCTCGGCACTGCTGCACCACGACCACGGCTGGGCCGGCACCGGCCGGGCCCTGATCGTGTTCATCCCCGTCTACTGGGTGTGGGTGGGCAACACCGTCCACTCCAACACCCATGACGCCGACCGGCCCCTGGAACGGCTCGGCCTCTTCGCCGCCGGACTGTGCGGCCTGCTGATGGCCCTGGCCCTGCCCGACGCCTTCGGGGACCGCGGACCGCTGCTGGCCGGCGCCTACTTCTGCGCCCGCCTGGTACTCGCCGCCCTCGCACACGGCCGCGGCCGCCGCCTGAGGATCACCCCGGTGACCCTGTCGGTGCTGGTCAGCGGCCCCCTGCTGCTGGCCGGCTCCCTCCTCGACGGACCGGCCCGGATCTCCCTGTGGGCAGTGGCCGCCGCCGTGGACCTGGCCGCGCCCCGGCTGACCCGCCGCAACATGGTCCGCATCGCCTTCGACTCCGGCCACCTCGCCGAGCGGTTCGGCCTGTTCGTGATGATCGCGCTCGGCGAGTCGATCGTGGCCGTCGGCGCCCCCGTCGCCTCCTCCCCCGACCTGGACGCCGGCTCCCTCGCCGCCGTCGCCGCGGCCTTCGCCCTCGTCTGCGGCCTGTGGTGGGTGTACTTCCACCTCGCGGCCGACGCCGTCCGCCACGGGCTGGAGACCGCCGCCGTACGCGCCGACGTGGCCCGGCAGGTCCTCTCGTACGGGCACCTCTCGCTGATCGCCTCCGTCATCGCCGTCGCCGTCGGCATGGCCGAGGCCGTGGCCCGCCCCGGGGACCGGCTCCCGCTCGGCGTCGCCGCCCTCCTCTACGGGGGCTGCGCCCTCTTCCTGGCCACCTTCGGCTACACCCGCTGGCACCTGTTCCGCTCCTGGTCGGTGACCCGGCTGGCGGCCTCCGGCGTCGTCCTGCTCCTGCTGCCCGCCGCCGTCCTGCTGCCCTCCCTGGCGGCGCTCGCGCTGCTGGCGGCGGTGGTGACCGGGCTCAACCTGGTCGAGCTGGCCTTCGTCCGCCGCCGGGGTCAGCTGCCCGGCGCCGCACTGGCATCCTGACCGGCATGAAGATCGCCGCCGCACAGCTGACCTGCGTACCCGCCGACGTCACCGCCAACGCCGCGGCCGCCGCCGCCCTCGCCGCCCGGGCCCGCGACGAGGGCGCGGAGCTCGTCGTCCTCCCGGAGTTCACGCTCACCGGCTACGAACTGGACTCCCTCGCCGGGGACCCCTCCCTGTGGCTGGCCGACGCCGACGACCCCCGCCTGGACGGGCTGCGCTCCTGCGGCACCGCGGTCGCCGTCAACGCCGCCCTGCGCACGGCCGGCCCGCTGCCGGCCATCGCCACCCTGGTCTACGACGCCGACGGCGCGCACCTCACCACGTACGCCAAACAGCACCTCTACCGGCACGAGCAGGGCGCCTTCACCCCCGGCACCGAGGACGGCCGCTTCGAACTCGGCGGCATCCGCTTCTCCCTGGGCGTCTGCTTCGACAACCACTTCCCGGACCTGCCCGCCCGGGGCGCGGCCGACGGCTGCCGGGTCCATCTGGCCAGCTCCCTGTACGGCACCGGCGACGGCATATCCGAACGCGCCGCCGTCTACCCGGGCATGGCGAAGGAACACGGCCTGTACGTGGTCCTCGCCAACCACGTCGGCCCGGCGGGCCCCTGGACGGGCTGCGGCGGCGCGGCCGTCTGGTCCCCCGACGGCACCCTCCTCGCCGAGGCCGACGCCCTCACCCCGGCGGTGGCCACGGCCGACATCCCCCCGGCCTAGGCCGAATCGGGCAGCAGGTGCTTGGCGCCCCACTCCCCCAGGGACCCCAGGGCCCCGTTCAGCTCCTGGCCGAGCGGGGTCAGGGAGTACTCCACCCGGGGCGGCACCTCGTCGTAGACCTCGCGGTGGACTATGCCGTCCGCCTCCAGCTCGCGCAGCTGCGCCGCGAGGACCTTCTCCGACACCCCGGGCACCAGACGGCGCATCTCACCGAACCGGAGGCCCGGGCGCTGGTCCAGCTCCCACAGGATCGAGACCTTCCATTTGCCGTCGATCACCGACATCGCCGCCGCGATCCCGCAGTGGTCCGCACCCGGCCTGCGCGTCAACGCCATCCCGTCCACCCCTCCCACCTGCTCGCTCACCTCGGGGTAAGCACCCACTCCGAAGTGCGTACTTGAGCACCCGTCAGCCTGACACCAGGCTAAACGGCATGACCGACAACGACACCGGACACCGCCCGCTCACCCTCCTCGGCCTCGGCGAGATGGGCACCGCCCTCGCCCGCACCTGGCTCGCCGCCGGGCACCCCCTCACCGTCTGGAACCGCAGCCCCGCCAAGGCGCGGGCCCTGGCCGCCGAGGGCGCGGCCGTCGCCGCCGGCGCCGCCGAGGCCGTCGCCGCGAACACCCTGATCGTGCTCTGCCTGCTGGACGACGCGTCCATCGCCACCGTGCTCGACGGGGTCGACCTGACCGGCAAGGACCTCGTCAACCTCACCACCGGCACCCCCGCCGAGGGCCGGGCCCGGGCCGCCTGGGCCGAGGAGCGCGGCGCCCGCTTCGTGGACGCCGGGATCATGGCCACCCCGTCGATGATCGGCGTCCCGGAGGCCGGCGGGTACGTCTTCTACAGCGGCTCCCGCGCCCTCTTCGACACCCACCGGACCGCCCTGGAGGTCCCGGCCGGCGCCCGCTACGTCGGCGGGGACCCGGGCCACGCGGCCCTGCACGACGTGGCGCTGCTGAGCGCGATGTACGGGATGTTCGCCGGGATCTCGCAGGCCTACGCCCTGATCGAGGGCGAGGACATCGCCCCGAAGGACCTGGCCCCGCTGCTGTCGGAGTGGCTGGGCGCGATGGGCTTCTTCGTCGGGAACGCCGCCGAGCGGCTGACCTCCCGGGACTTCACCACCGGGGTCGTCTCCAACCTGGCCATGCAGGTCGCGGGCAGCGGCACGCTGCGGCGCACCGCCGCCGGCCAGGGGGTCGGCACGGAGCTGATCGATCCGTACCTGGAGCTGATGCGGGAACGGCTCGACGCCGACCCGGCCGCCCACGCGGGCGAGGACACGGTGGGGGCGATCACCCTGCTGCGGCGCCGGGGCGCCGCCGCGCTCTAGGAGTACGAGCCCGGGTACCCCTGGCCGTACCCGGGGCCCTGACCCTGGCCCTGACCGTAGCCGGGACCCTGACCCTCGCCGTGGCCCGGAGCCGGCGTGTACCCCTGGCCGGGGGCCGACGGGTAGGCCTGCCCGGAAGCGTAGGGGTTCCCCTGGCCGGGGGCCGGAACGGCCGGAACGTAGCCCTGGCCGTAGCCCGGCGCGGGGGCGCCGCCCTGGCCGCCCTGGCCGTAGGCCGGACCCGGAGCCGGTGCCGAGGGGTGGCCCTGACCGGGCGCCGGTGCGTAGCCCTGCGCGGGCCCCTGCCCGTACACCGGTCCCTGCCCGTACACCGGTCCCTGCCCGTACGCCTGCCCCTGTCCGTACGCCTGCCCCTGGCCCGGGGCCTGCCCGTACGGCCCGCCGGGGGCGTGGGGGGTCCGGGCGTCGGTGTCTTCGTCCCGCTCGGCGGCGTCCTCGTCCTCCGCCCCGCCCTCGGAGGTGAGGTCACGCGCCAGCAGGGTCGCCCCCGCCACCGCGCCCGGCATCAGGAAGACCGCGACGAACGGGATCAGGAACAGCAGGACCAGCGGCACTCCGAAGCCGAGCGCCGTCGCGCGCCGCCCGCGCAGCAGGACGAGCTGCTCGTCCAGGTCCACCCGGCGCCGCTGGAGGGCGACGGAGGTGAGTTCCTGGGTGAGGAAGAAGCCGGAGACGCCGAAGCCGATCGCCGGGACCACCGTCTGCCCGATCACCGGGATGAACCCGAGCGCGAAGAGCAGGATCCCGTAGAGCATCACCCGCACCAGCAGCCGCAGGCTGTCGCGGGCGGAGATCCACAGGTCCTCCCAGAACGAGCGCCCCGACTCCGGGACCTCGCCGCCCTCGGTGCGGTCGACCTGCTCGGAGAGGGACTCGTAGAAGGGCTGGCCGACCAGCAGGGTCACGGCGGTGAAGGTGATCACCGACAGGAAGAGCCCGAGCGAGACGACCACGGCGGTCAGGAAGCCTCGGAAGATCCCGAGCCAGGGCGAGGACCAGTCCGAGGCGAAGGGCGTCGCCCAGGCCGTGAAGTCGTCGGCGCCGTAGAACAGGCCGGTCAGCGCGGCGCCGTACAGCACCAGCGAGACCAGGCCCGGCAGCAGGCCGAAGCCCAGCCAGCGGCCGTTGCCGAACACCCATCTCTGTCCGGCCATCAGGTACCGGAAGCCCCCCGCAAGATCACGCATGCGGCCAGTTTACGGCGGAGGCCGCACCCCCTGGTGGGTGCGGCCTCCGTGGAGCGGTGCGGCCGGTGCCGGCGGTGCGGCAGCCGTACGGCGGGAACGTCAGGCGACGTTCAGCTCGACCGTGATGTTGCCGCGGGTCGCCTTGGAGTACGGGCAGATCTGGTCGGCCTTCTCGACCAGGTCCTTCGCCACGGCGGCGTCCACGTTCGGGATCGACGCGGTCAGCTTGACGATGATGCCGAAGCCCTCGTCGTTCTTGCCGATGCCGACCTCGGCGGTCACGGTGGAGCCGGTGACGTCGACGTTCTCGTTGCGGGCCGCGACGCTGAGGGCACCCTGGAAGCAGGCGCTGTAGCCGGCGGCGAACAGCTGCTCCGGGTTGGTGCCGGCGCCGCTGCCGCCGAGCTCCTTCGGCGGGTTCACGACGACGTCGAGCTGGCCGTCGTTGGTGGCGACGCGGCCGTCACGGCCGTTCTCGGCGGTGGCGACGGCCGTGTACGCGACGTCGGACTGGGTGATGGACATGAAAGTGGATCCTCCAGATAGTCGCCGCGACTCGCGCCCACGATCGCGACGGTATGGAGTGAGCCTAACGGGTGAACGTGACGATCATCTTTCCGGTGTTCTCGCCGCGCAGCATTCCGAGGAAGGCGTCGGTGGCGTTCTCGACGCCCTCGACGACCGTCTCGTCGTAGCGGAGCTCGCCGGAGGCCAGCCAGCCCGCGACGTCCTTGACGAACTGCGACTGGAGGGCGGCGTGGTCGCCGACCATCAGGCCCTGGAGGCGCAGGCGCTTGCCGATGACCAGGGTGAGGTTGCGCGGGCCGGGGGCGGGCTCGGTGTCGTTGTAGCCGGCGATGGCGCCGCAGAGGGTGGCGCGGCCGTGCGTGTTCATCTCGGAGATGGCGGCCTCCAGGTGGTCGCCGCCGACGTTGTCGAAGTAGACGTCGATGCCGTCGGGGGCGGCCTCCTTCAGCTGCCGGGCGACGGGGGCGTTCTTGTAGTTGAACGCGGTGTCGAAGCCGTACTTCTCCGTGAGCAGCGTCACCTTCTCGTCCGAGCCGGCGGAGCCGATCACCCGGGAGGCGCCCTTGATCTTCGCGAACTGGCCGACGAGGCTGCCGACGGCGCCCGCCGCGCCGGAGACGAAGACGGAGTCGCCCTCCTTGAAGGAGGCGACCTCGAAGAGGCCCGCGTAGGCGGTGAGGCCCGGCATGCCGAGGACGCCGAGGTAGGCGGAGAGCGGGGCGAGGGAGGCGTCGACCTTGGTGGCGTGCTTCGCGTCGAGCTCCGCGTACTCGCGCCAGCCCAGCATGTGCAGGACGTGGTCGCCGACGGCGAAGCCCTCGGCGTTGGAGGCGACGACCTCGCCGACCGCGCCGCCCTGCATCGGCTCGTCCAGCTGGAAGGGCGCGATGTAGGACTTGGTGTCGTTCATCCGGCCGCGCATGTACGGGTCCACCGACATGTGGAGGTTGCGGACGAGGATCCGGCCGGCGCCGGGCTCGGCGGAGACGGGCACCTCACGGAGGGCGAAGTCCTCGGCCACGGGCCAGCCCTGCGGACGGCGGACGAGGTGCCACTCGCGGCTGACGGCGGGGATCTGAGACATGAGGGCTCCAGGGAGAGGGGAGGGGTGAGGGCGGAAGTGGAATGCTTCACGACCTGAAACAACCATGCTCCTGGATATTTCATGTTGTCAAGCAAGTGGGTACCCTGGTGCCATGTCCAGTCGTCGCGCAGACCCAGTGACCGTCGAGGTCGTCGAGCTCATCGGCGACGTCGTGGCCCGCTACCACACGGAGTACGAGGAGGCGGCCGCCCGCCACCAGCTCACCGGCGCCCAGGCGAAGGTCCTGACGCTGCTGTCGCTGGAGCCGCTGCCCATGCGCCGCATCGCGCAGAAGCTGCGCTGCGAGCCGTCCAACGTCACCGGCATCATCGACCGGCTGGAGACCCGCGGCCTGGTCGAACGCCGTCCTGACCCGGCGGACCGCCGGGTGAAACTGGCCGCGCCCACCGCGGAGGGGGCCGAGACGGCGGAGCGGCTGCGCGAGTCCCTGGACTTCGCGCGCGAACCGCTGGCCGGGCTGTCCGCCGAGGAGCGCACGGCCCTGCGGGACCTGCTCAAGCGGATGCTGGGCTGAGACCCGGGGGCGGGGAGAGGTCCCGGCTCACCAGCAGAACAGCCAGCAGGCGTCCTTGGTCGGCTTCGGCTTCGGGGTGGGCTTCGGCTTGGCCGTGGGCGGCTGCGCCGTGGCGGAAGCGGTGTGCGTCGGCTGCGCCGGCGTCGCCGTCTTTACGACTCCCCCTCCGGCGGAACCTTTCTGCGAGGGCGTCCCCGCCGAAGCGGAGGGGCTCCCGCTCGGCCCCGACGGGGAGCCGCTCGGGCTCTCGCCGGGCCGCGCGGACTTCGACGGCCCGCCGGCGGCCTTCGGCAGGGCGGACGGCGCGGCCGGCGCCTCGCTGGGCAGGGCGTCGGGCTGCTTGGGCCCGGAGTCGGTGAGCACGACCTGGTCGGCCCGGTTCACGCCCTCGTCGTCGCCCACGATCCGGGCCACCGCGATCGAGCCCCCGGTCGCGAGCACCAGCCCGAGGCCGACGGCCAGGGCCGTCCGCCCCCGCCTGCGGCGGGAGGCCGCGCGCTTGCGCGTCCCGGCACGGCCCCCGTGGGGGGCGGTCAGCACGACGAGGGAGTCCGCGAACACCTCGGCCAGCGCGGGCTGCGGCTCGGGGCCGGGGGCGGGCGCGCTGGGCACGGCGGCCACCAGCTGCTCGGCCGGGGTACCGCACCCGGCACACGCGAGCGCGCCGTTGAGGTGCCTCTGACAGGCGGGGCAGAAGTAGTTCATGGCGCCCGCAGGCTATGCGGTCCCCGGCAACATAAGTATTCCGGGAGCGTGAGGATCCTGTGTGGAATCGTGTCCTCCATGGCCGCGACCCCGAACCCGCGGCGCCCGGGAGCCTTCGGGCCGGGCGCCTTCCAGCTGGTGCTGCTGCGCAGGATGGCGGACTTCCAGCCCGGCCTCGCGGAGGCGGCCCGGCTGCGGCTGGGCGCCGGGCTCGCCGAGCAGCGGGAGGCCAACCGGCGCTGGCAGGCGATGGTCCGCTCGCCCCGTTCGCGCGGGGCCCTGGCCCGCTACCGGTCGGTGCTCGGCCCGCCGGAGTCGGCGGAGCCCCGCCGGATCGGGGACCTGGAGTGCGAGGCCCTGCTGTGGCCGGTGCCGCTCTGGCCGGAGCTGCGCTTCGAGGTGCTGGCCGCGCCGGACGGGGCGGTGTGGAACGAGTGGCTGGTGCGGGCCCCGGGCGCGCCGGGACCCGTACTGGAGACGGAGGCCGACCTGCTGCCCTGGTCGGCGACGGTGGACGAGGTGGCCCGGGCCTTCGCGCCGGCCCG
The DNA here is from genome assembly GCF_040684675.1 of Streptomyces sp. NPDC089915. Lineage (NCBI taxonomy): Bacteria > Bacillati > Actinomycetota > Actinomycetes > Kitasatosporales > Streptomycetaceae > Streptomyces > Streptomyces sp. NPDC089915. The sequence continues at coordinate 74,906 of NZ_JBFBGN010000011.1, forward strand.
GCCGATGGAGGGCACCGCCCCGACGCGGTGGCGGCTCGCGTTCACCGCGTCGGGACGGGCCCTGGTGGCCGAGTTCACGTACGGGCTGCTCCAGCGGGTGCAGCCGGCGGGCGAGGCCGGGGCGTAGGGGCGTCCGGGTGTCCGGGTGTCCGGGGTTCAGGAGCGCAGGAAGGCGCGGACCCCGGCCGAGGTGGCGTCGTCGCCGAGCAGGTCGTTGTGCTTCAGGCAGCCGACCGGCGTGTTCAGGGCCCCGGAGAGCGGGACGCTGCTGTCGGGGTTGACCACCTCGTCGCAGTCCGACCAGAAGGTCGCGTACTTCACCGCGCCGGGGGTCTCGTCGCCGGCGGCGAGGTTCTTCACCACGTAGGAGCCCGGGGTCATGTCCCGGCAGGCCTGGTCCCACAGGGCGCAGGCCCAGGCGGTGGAGGTGCCGTGGTTGGGGCCGGCCAGGGAGACCCAGTGGTCCACGGTCGCCGTCCCGCCGCCGTACTTGACGTACCAGCGGCTGACCAGCGAGCCGAAGGAGTGGCCGACGATGTCCACCCGGGCGGCGCCGGTCTGGCGGCGGACCTCGTCCACGTAGGCGGCGAGGCGGCCGGAGAGCACCTCGTTGACGGACTGGTGGGTGTCGTAGCCGAAGGAGAAGAGCTCGGAGTCCGCGTACCCGTCGGCTCTCAGGTCCTCCCGGAGGGAACCCCAGACGCCCGGGTCGGCGTTGTAGCCGTGGACGAAGACCACCGGATTGCGGGCCGCGGCGGGCGCGGCGGCCGCGGCCTGGGCCGGGACGGGTGCGAGGAGGGTGAGGCAGAGGGTCAGGAGCGCCAGGAGTTTCTGGCGGGGCGTCAGCATCGGGTCCCCTTTACCTTGTTACGCACGGGTAGCGCGGATGGTGCGCGCATGGTGCTGCCTGTCGGTACAGAAATCCACCCCCGTGCAGCACGCCCGTCCCCTGCGACACGCCCCGGCCGGAGCATTCCAGCAGGCGGTTTGTCCTATTAACCCGAGAAGATATGGATTGCGACCGGCGTCCGTCGGTCCCTTCTGCACCAGCGCTCTCGGGAGGACCTGCCGTGACCGTCAGTCTTGAGCAGTTGCGCCGCTGCCACGTCGCCGTCGACCTGGGAGCCGCGAGGACCCGCGTCTACGTGAAGGGCGCCGGCCTCGTCGTCGACGAGCCCAGCGTCGCCGCCGTCAACACCCGCACCGGCGCCCTCATCGCCGTCGGCACCTTCGCCGAACGGATGACGGGCCGCACGCCCGACTACATCCGCGTGGTCCGCCCCGTCTCCGGAGGCACCGTCGTCGACATCGAGATGGCCCAGCGGATGCTGCGTCACCTCCTCGGCGAGAAACTGCGCCGCGCCCTGCGCCGCAAGCCCCGGCTGCGCGCCGCCTGCTGCACCCCGCACGACGCCGACCCGCTGGCCCAGCGCGCGGCCGTCGAGACGATGGTCGGACTGGGCGCGCGGCGCGTCGAACTGGTCGACACCCTGATCGCGGCGGCCGTCGGCTGCGGACTGCCCGTGGAGCAGCCGACCGCGACGATGATCATGGTGTGCGGGGCGGCGGCCACCCAGGTCGCGGTCCTCTCCCTCGGCTCGATCGTCACCGCCGAACGCATCCCGGTCGGCGGCGAGGCCATCGACCACGCGGTGGTCCAGCACCTGCGGCACGCCCACGAGCTGATGCTGCCGAGCCAGGCCGTCCGCCCCCTCCAGCTGGCCCTGCACGGCAACGGCATCACCCCGGACGGCCCCGCCTCCACCCTCATCCACGGCCGCGACGTGGCCACCGGGCTGGCCCGCTCCGTCCACGTGGACACCGCCGCCGTGCGCGACGCCATCCACACCCCGCTGACGGCCGTCCTCGACGGCATCGGCAAGGTGCTGCGCGACTGCCCGCCCGACCTGGTCGCGGACCTGACGGACCGGGGGATCATGATGGTGGGCGGCAGCGCCCTGCTGCCGGGGCTGGACCAGATGCTGAGGGATTCGACGGGAATGCCCGTGGCCATCGCGGAACGGCCCGACGTGTGCGCCGTCCTGGGTCTCGGCGCGATGCTCGAAGGGAAGATCGCCCCGATGGTCCTCAACCCGCTGGCCGAATGACGGGGAAACCTGCCGACGAAGACCCGGACGCGACGCCCGACGGGGGGCCGCGTCCGGGCTCCGCCACGACCACCGGCACGACCACCGGCACGGGCGCGGACCGGGCCGTGGGACCGGGTGCCGGTGCGGGGGCGGGCACGGGTGCGGGGCCGGGTGCGGAGCCGGGCGCCGGTACGGGCCCCGGTCAGGCCCTGGATCCGGGTGCCGGGCCGGAGCCGGGCGGGGTGGCCGCCGGCGCGGCGCCGTCCAGCCTTCCGGTGCTGCTGGACGCCGTCCTCAGCGTCGGCTCGGAGCTGGAGCTCCAGGCCACCCTCCAGCACGTCGTGGACTCCGCCACCGAACTGTGCGGGGCCCGCTACGGCGCGCTCGGGGTCGTCGACCCCGAACGCGGCCGGCTGACCCAGCTGTTCACCGCCGGGATGACCGAGGCCGAACGGGCCGCGATCCCCCGGCTGCCCGACGGCCGCAGCGGCGTGCTCGGCGCGCTGATCGCCGACCCCCGGCCGCTGCGCCTGGACGACCTCACCCGCGACCCCCGCTCGGCCGGCTTCCCTCCCGGGCACCCGCCCATGCGCAGCTTCCTGGGCGTGCCCATCCGCGTCCACACGGAGGTCTTCGGGAACCTCTACCTCACCGAGAAGCGCGGCGGCCCCTTCACCGACGAGGACCTCGCGCTGATGCGGGTCCTCGCCTCGCAGGCCGGGATAGCGATCGGCAACGCCCGGCTGTACGAGACCGCCCGCCGCCGGGAGCGCTGGATCGAGGGCGCGGCCGCCGTCACCACCACCCTGCTGGCGGGGCGCCCGGCGGCCGACGCCCTGATGTGCGTGGCCGAACGCGCCCGGCTGCTCGCCGACGCGGCGGCCGGCGTGGTGCTCCAGCCGACGCCGGAGGGCGGCATGGAGATCGTCGCCGCCTCCACCCACGGGGACCCCGGCGACCTGATCGGCACGACCATCGCCCCGGGCTCACCGGTGCTGGTGCAACTGCTGGGCGGGGAACCCGTCTTCATAGAGGACTCCGCGACCGACCCCCGGATGACCACGCACGTGCGCAAGCGCTTCGGACCGAGCATGATGCTGCCGCTCCAGAGCGGCGGCCAGCTGATCGGCACCCTCGCCCTGCCCAGGGCCCGGGGCGGACGCCCGTACGACGCCGTGGACCGGCTGCTGGCCTCCCAGTTCGCCTCCCAGGCGGCCCTGGCCCTCGTCCTGGCCGACGCGCAGCACGACCGCGAGCAGCTCGCCGTCTACGAGGACCGCGACCGCATCGCGCGCGACCTACACGACCTGGTCGTCCAGCGGCTGTTCGCGACCGAGATGATGCTGGAGAGCACCCGCCGCCGCTCCTCGAACGCCCCGGCGGGCGACGCGGAGAACGTCGGCCACGAACTCAGCCGGGCCGTGGACGAGCTGGACTCCACCATCCAGGAGGTCCGCACGGCCATCTTCGCCCTCCAGCAGCCCCCGACGGACGCCCCGACGACCTTCCGGGGCCGGGTGCTCAGGGAAACCGGCGGGGCCGCCGTCCTGCTCGGCTTCCAGCCGTCGGTCCACTTCGCGGGCGCGGTGGACGCCCTCCTCCCGGACCGCGTGACGGACGCCCTCCTGTCCACCCTCCGCAGCGCCCTGGCGGCGGCCCACCGCCGCAGCGGGGTCACGACGATCGAGGTGGAGATCGACGCCACCCCCTCCCGCGTCCGCCTCACGGTCTCGGACGACGGCCACACGGAGGCCGGCACCCGGGGCACGACGGTGACGTGGGAGTCGGGGCTTTAGCCGGAGCCCGCCATCTCCCCCTCGAGGAGCCGGGGGAGGGCGGGGTCCGGGCTGGGCGGTCTCAGAGACGGTTGGGGGCTTCCCGCCAGTCTCATCGTCCTTCCGCGTCGGGCCGGTCAGTCAAGGGCGCTCCTTCGTCGCGTCGCTTCGCGATCGCCTTCGGCGACCCTTGACAGACCGTCCCGCCACGGAAAAACGAAGACTGCCGGGAACCCCCCAAAGGAACGGGACGGATGTAGATCAGAGGACCGGCGGGATCAGCGCCGAGTCGGGGTCGTCGGGACACGGCAGACCGGGCATCCGACCCCCCGACCGGCAAAGCCGGACCCGGGCGCCGCCCCACGCATCAGATCGCTACGCGCTTCTCTCATTTCGGCGTCCGGCGGCCGTCTGGGGCCGCTACCCGCACCACAGGACGACAGGAAGGTTCCCGAGACACGGCAGGCGCGGCAGATCGCTACGCGCTTCCCAGGTCCCGGCGACCAACGGTCGTCGGGGGCTGGTCGTAGGCGGGTACGACGTTGGCGACGGCGGTGGTGAACTCGCGGCCGGAAGCGCCCCGGATGTAGGCGAGTTCCATCCAGCGCTCGTAGGTGAGGCAGTTCGAGACGTTCTCGTTGATGACGGCCATCAGTTCGCCCTCAACGCCCGATGCGATGTCGCGGACACGGCGCCGGAGGAGGCGGTGGGGGACGTATCCGTACTGCTCATTCATCGGAGAGGTCCTCGATGGAGTCGATGAAGCGTTGCCAGCCCGATCGTGCGCGGTCGAGAAGCGCCTGGCTGGGTGCCGGAACGCCGAGCGACTTCGGCTCACGAGCCCTCGGGCGGTCACCGCGTTCCGCGTCAGCCGGACTGTTCTCTGCCACGTCCAAGACGACCTCCTTACCGCTACGCTGAGTGGTCTGTTTGTCACTGCCTACATGAGCGTAGGTACGCAGCCGACTTGGTCGAAGTGACCGTCGGTACGGGTACTCGGCGAAGAAACCGAAGGCAAAGAGGTGCCGTGGTCGGCAATGGACGTTCCACCCTGACCGACAGTCCGGGAAGTCGGCGGTCCAACCGTCTCGGGACGATCTCCGGGTATGTCTTCCGGGTCATCCGGGAGCAGCTCGGACACACCCAGGACAGCTTGGCGGAGGCCTTTCGCATCTCGGCTGACGCCATCGCGGGATGGGAATCCGGAAGACGGCCGCTCACGTCCCTCTCCGTCGGGCAGATGCTTGTTCACCGGCACTGCCTCATGCGCATGGGGGCCTCGACAGCCTTGCTCATTGCCTTGGAGAGGGCGATGGAAGCGGATGTCGTGCTCGTCAGCTCTCTTGCCGGGAAGGCCTCGGCCGCCACCAGCCCACTCGGATCGTGGGTCATGCAGCGGGACCTCGTCGAAGTCGTGGCATGGCCGTTGAACGGCGCTGCTCCGGACGCCATGCGTGTGCTGCCGCCTCGGCCCCGCCGTGGGCCGGTGCCGAGCAAGCCCGAACTCAGTGCGGGCGAGCGCATTCAGTTCTTCCAGAACGTGCGCAGGACGGCAGAGGAGGCCCGTGGCGCTGATCAGTTCCTGCTGAGGCGACAGGCCCTGTACATCGCGGGCTACGACCAGGCAGCGGACACCATCGGGTGGCTCCAGGAGCAGCAAGGGATGAAAGGGCCCGGTGATTGGCTCACTTGTTGGCTCAGCGCCCGCTCCGTGGCTGCCGTCGCAGCGCGGCAGGGAGACAGGGACCGGATGCGGCACTTCATTTCCGCCCGGCTCGAGGGTGACGAGGCGGGCGAGGCCGCCAACCTCAACTACTGGGCGTACTGGATCGGCGAAGCCACGCACCCCCAACTGTCCGACGATTTCATCGTCGAGACCGACGCCACGTCCTGGCAGGGCCACAAGCTGTTTCAGCATCTGGTGAAGGGGCTCACTCCGCAGCACGGCTTCTTCGACCTGAACGTCCACACGCTGTGGGCACTCCTGGCCGCCCGGCCCAGCCTCCTGCGGACCGCTTCCGCCGCCAGCCGAGACCTGCGTGCCCGACTGCCCGTGCTGTTGGATGGCACAGAGCCCTCGACCGACGCACGTCGCGAGCTCGAAGGCATTCGGTACGCGATCCGCCTCGCAGAGGCGTGAGAAGGAGACAGATGTGGCTGACGACCTGTCCGCGGTTGCCCACTTCCTCTACGAGGCCGGCACTCTCAAGAACGCACGCCGTACAGGCTGGTGGATGGCCGGTGTGAACAACCCCGAGAGCGTTGCGGACCACTCCTGGCGTACCGCACTGATCGCTTCCGTCATCGCCAAGCTGGAGGGGGCGGACCCGGCCCGCGCGGCGTTCCTCGCGGTGTGGCACGACACCCAGGAGACCCGCACCGGAGATGTGAACCACCTGGGCAAGAAGTACTCCACGGCCGCCGACCCCATCGCCGTCACGGCGGACCAGACGGCAGGCATGCCCGACCTGCTCGCCGACACCATCCAGGACCTGGTGGCGGAGTACGAAGCCAAGGAGACGGCCGAATCGATCTGCGCGCGTGACGCCGACAAACTGGAATGCATGCTGCAGGGCATCGAATACAAGGCACAGGGCTACGCGAACGCCCAGCGGTGGATCGACAACAGCCGCAGCCGCCTCACCACCGAAACCGCCCAACGCCTCGCCGATGAACTGCTCGAACAGGACACCCTCGCCTGGCTCCGCGCAACCATGAACGAGCAGCCCTGAGCCTGCTGACGCACAGGACTCTCTGTCCGTCATTTTCTACGGGTACCAGCTCCCGAAGGCCGCCGGACGCCTAAACGAGGGCAGCGCGTAGCGATCTGCTGCGCCCACCGGCCCCGGATGCCGCTCCGATTGGCATTTCGTGCGGGTAGCGGCCCCAGACGGCCGCCGGACGCTGAGAAATGAGGAGCGCGTAGCGATTTGATGCGTGGGGCGGCATCGGATGCCGATTACCGGTCTTGGGGGCCGGATGCCGGGTCTGCCGGCCCCCGGTCTGCCCGGCTGGTCGCTGATCCCGCCGTATGTCCAATTGACATCCGTCCCGTTCCTTTGGGGGGTTCCCGGCAGTCTTCGGCATTTCGTGGCGGGTCGGTCTGTCAAGGGTCGCCGAAGGCGATCGCGTAGCGACGCGACCGAAGGGAGCGCCCTTGACAGGGCGGCCCGACGCGGAAGGACGATGAGACTGGCGGGAAACCCCCAACCCTCTCCGAGACCGCCCCGCTCAAGTCCCGCCCCTCCCGGCCCCGGCCAGCCGCCCGATGCCGCGCCGGCGGGACCCCGCCCCCACCCCGCCGGCCCGCAGACAGGAAGGCGGGTGGGCGGCCACCGACCCGCCCCCGGCGCCTCCCGGCCGGAGATGGCGGGCCCCCGCCACGAGCCCCCGTACCCCGCCCCCACCGCCTACGCTGGCCGTGTGACGACCCGTCTCTCGGCCCGTGCCGCCATCGCCTCCCTGACCGACCCCGGGAGCTTCGAGGAGTTGCCCGCGCCCCGGGTGGAGTATCCCGATGACGACGGGCCGCTCGGCTGGGCGGGGTACGACGCCTCGCTGGCCCGGGCCGCCGCGCGGACCGGGGAGCGGGAGTCCGTCGTCACCGGCGCCGCCCGGATCGGCGGCCGCGAAGCCGTGGTCGTCTCCTTCGAGTTCGGGTTCCTCGGCGGCAGCCTCGGCCGGCGCACCGGTGACCGGCTGGAGGCCGCTTACGCGCACGCCCGCGAACGCCGTCTGCCGCTGGTCTCCCTGATCGCCACCGGCGGGTCCCGCATGCAGGAGGGGATGCTCGCGCTGGCGCAGCTCCAGCGCGTGGCCCGCCAGTGCGTGCTGACCCGGGCCGCCGGGCTCCCCCAGGTCGCGGTGTTGCGCGACCCCACCACCGGCGGCGGTTGGGCCACCCTCGGGGCGGGGGCCGACGTGGTGCTGGCGCTGCCCGGGGCGCAGGTCGGCTTCGCCGGGTCCCGGGTGCGGCCCGCCGACGCCGATCCGGCGGCCTACACCGCCGAGGGGCAGTACGGTGCCGGGCACGTCGACGCCGTCGTCCCCCCGGCGGAGCTTCCGGCGACGGTCGGGGAGTGGCTGCGGGTGCTGGCCGCGCCCCGCGCCGCCGGCCCGGTGGAGCCCCCGGCGGCGCTGGGCGGCGTCACGCCCCCGCTGACCGGCTGGGACGCCGTCCGGCTGGCCCGGCGGCCCGAGCGGCCCCGCGCGGAGGCGTACCTGGACGCCTACTTCGAGCTGCGGCTGCCGCTGCGCGGGGACCGGGCCGGGGCCGCCGACCCGGGGATGCTGTGCGGGTTCGGGCTGCGGGAGGGCAGGGCGGTCGCGTACGCCGCCCAGTGCGGCACCGCCACCCGTCCGGCGGGCTACCGCACGGCCGCACGCGTGATCCGGCTCGCGGACCGGCTCGGCGTGCCGGTGCTCACCCTGGTCGACACCCCGGGCGCGGCCAACGACGCCGCCGCCGAGCACGCGGGCGCCGGCCCGGCCATCGCGGACTGCTTCGCGGCGGTCGCGGCGGCCACCGTCCCGGTGACGACCCTGCTGATCGGCGAGGGCGGCTCGGGCGGGGCGCTCGCCCTGGCGGCGCCCGGGAACACCTGGGTGACCCCGGACAGCTACTTCTCCGTCATCGCCCCCGAACTGGCGGCGGCCATCCTCAAGCGCCCGCCGGAGGAGGCCCCGGCGACGGCGGACCAACTCCGCATCCGCCCCCAGGACCTGGTCGACCTGGGCGTGGCCCGGGGCATCGTGGGCCCGAAACCGTAAGCCGTCCCCCAGCACCCCGCCCCGCTCACCCCTCCCCCGGCGAGGCCCCCGCCCCCTGCCCCGACCGCTCGCGGAACGCCCGTTCGTCGGCGTTCGCCAGCCAGAGGAAGACGGGCGGGAGGACCAGCTCGATCACGGTCAGCACCACCTGGAACCACTGCGGCCACCCGTGCACGGCCAGGGACAGCAGCCGTCCCGCGGCGCCCAGCAGGAACACCGCCGCGAGCCACCGCACGACGCGCGCCGGGACCGGGTCCTGGCGGGCGGCCCACAGCCAGGCCGTTCCGTAGCCGGCGAACACGGCGCCGAGGAACCGGCCGAGGCTGTCCACGGTGGCGCCGGCGTCGGCCTCGCCCGGAATCGCGAGGTTGCCCGCGACCACGTGGAACAGCCCGATCGCCGTGCACGCGAGCCCCATCGCCCACGCGAGTACCCGGAGCGTCCTGGCGGCCACGGCCCCACCCCACTCAGTCGACGTGCACCCGGTCGAACCAGGGCCCCAGGGTAGACCCCCGCCCCGCCGCCCCGCCGGTCTTTCCGGCCCCGCCCCCGAAGGCCGCGAGGCGCGACGGGCCGCGGACCAGACCTACGGCCGCCGCGCCGGGAGCCGTACGTCCACCCGGTACAGCCGGGTGATCTGCTGCGGGAGTTCGTTGTCGTCGCTGGCCAGCAGCAGCCGGACGCGGCCCGCGCCGTCGTGGCCGAGGACGGTCATGCCCTCGATGTTGTCGACGAGCGGGTGGTTCTGCGGGAGCTTCGAGGGGGCGCCCAGCGTCGGGCAGGTGTCGAAGTCGCCGATCGGGGTCTTGCGGGCGGGGCGCAGCCCCCGGCCCTCGGTCAGGGTCTCCGTCTTCGAGGTGTCACTGGCGCCCAGCGGGTCGGCCGCGTACAGCCGGGCGGTGATCTTGAACTCGCGGGTGAAGCCCCGTTCCAGGACGATCAGCCGCCCGTCCCGGACCGCCGCGAGCTCGGCGATCCCGTGGCCCTCGTCGACGGGGTACGCGTACTGGCGGCCGAGGGCGAACTCCCCGTTCCGGCCCCGTTCCCAGGTCTGGATCCGCTGGAGGGTGCGCCCCCGCGCGTCCTTGCCGTCCCCGGCCAGCGGGCCCTCCAGGGCCGCGACGAGGGTGTGGCCGCCGGGCAGGAGGGTGAGCGATTCGAGGGTCTGGTTGACCGCGGCCCGGCCCTCGGGGGCGATGCGGAACGCCGGCGGGAGCGGGAGGGTCGCGAGGAGGCGGCCGGTGCGGTCGTAGCGGCGGACGGCGGGGGCGGTCTCGTCGGTGATCAGGTAGGTCCCGTCGCGGTCGACGACCACCGCCTCCGAGTCGAGGACCTTCCCGGCGCCGTCCGTGAGCGGCAGCCGCGCGGTGGCCGTGGCGGACGGGGTGTCGCCCGGCGCCACCTTCAGCCGGTACAGCGCCGACTTGTCGGAGACGGCCGCGACCGAGCCGTCCCGGTCGACGGCGAGCCCGGAGATCCCGCCGACGAGCTTCCCGTCGAGCTGGGCCTTGTCCAGCGCGTCGGAGTAGCCGGCGACGGACATGTACGGGGAGCAGGCCCGGCCCCCGGGCGCAGGCGCGGGCGCCGGCGCGGCGTGGGCCGTCGGGGCGAGCAGTGCGCAGACGGCGGCGGTGGCCGTCGCGGCGGGAACGAGCGTACGGAGGCGGGGCATGGGGGCCTTCCTGGTGGTTCGACCGGTACGGAGCAGGCGAGGGGCTTGCGAACCGTCATATGCCGAACAGAAAGAAAGGGGAAGGGGAGGAGGCGGTCCGGCAACGAACCCGCCAACTCCCGTTCACAAGGGGCCTCCAGGCCCTCCCGCTACGCCTCCGGCGACCGCGAGTCGTACCGGGCGAAGGACCGCCACCGTGCGGCCAGCAGCCCCAGCACGACCACGCACGCGAGGCCGCCGCCGGTGACGGCGACGGTCGGGGAGGCGAGGTCGCCGACGGTGCCGGCCAGGAAGTCCCCGAGCCGGGGTCCGCCCGCGACGACCACGATGAACACGCCCTGGAGCCGGCCCCGCATCCCGTCCGGGGTCGCGGTCTGCATCATCGTCGAGCGGAACACCATCGAGACGGTGTCGGCGCATCCGGCCAGCGCGAGGAAGAACAGCCCCAGCCACAGGTTGCGGGTCAGCCCGAACACGGCGATGGCCAGGCCCCACGCGGCGACGGACAGCAGGATCGCCAGCCCGTGCCGCCGGATCCGCCCCTGCCAGCCGGAGAACAGCCCGCCGAGCAGCGCACCCACGGCGGGGGCGGCGACGAGCAGGCCGACGGTCCTGGCGTCGCCGCCGTACCAGAGGACGGCGATGGCCGGGAACAGCGCCTTCGGCTGCGCGAAGATCATCGCGGCCATGTCGGAGAAGAAGGTCATCCGGATGTTGGGCGTGGTCCCGAGGAAGCGCAGCCCGTCCATCACCGAGGCCCGCCCCTTGCGGCCCTCCGGCAGCATCGCGGGCAGCCGCCACATGGCGTAGAGGGCGGCGACGAAGGTCACCACGTCGATCAGGTACGCCGCCTGGTAGCCCCACCAGCCGACGATCAGCCCGCCCAGCACCGGCCCCAGCATGGTCCCGGAGGTCATGGTGACGGAGCCCAGCGCGTTCGCGGCGGGCAGCTGTTCGGGCGGCAGCAGCTTGGGGATCATGGCCGAGCGGGCGGGCCCGTTCAGCGCCCCGCAGACGGCCTGGAGGGCGACGACGGTGTAGAGCAGCCAGACCCGGTGGTAGTCGAGCAGGGCCGCGGCGGCCAGGCCGGCCGACAGGACGGTGAGCCCGATCTGGCTGTAGAGGCCGAGCTTGCGCCGGTCCACGGTGTCGGCGATGGCGCCGCCGTACAGGCCGAAGGCGACGAGCGGGACGAGGGAGAAGAGGCCGACCAGCCCGACGGAGAAGCTGGAGCCGGTGATCTCGTAGACCTGGAGCGAGATGGCCAGGGCCGTCATGGCCTGGCCCATCCAGGAGATCGTGCCGCCCACCCACAGGCGCCGGTAGTGGGCGGAGGTGCGCAGGGGGGTCAGGTCGGCGAGTATGCGTCGCTTCGGTCGGGGCGGGGAGGCTGTACCAGTCACATCGGATGGTAACCGGGCCCGTCTAGGGCGGCCCTGGAGTCCGGAGGGCGTTCACACGGGCCTCACGCGCCCGCAATACGGGGCGCGACGCCCGGCGGACCGCCGACCTCCGACCCCCGACCCCCGACCGCACACGCGCACCGCGCGACCCATCCGGACCGGGTGTTTCAGGACGGGATCGTTCTTGCCGCTAACTCGCCATTATCACCCGACATTTGACCGGATCGGCCTTGCCTCCGCGCCGCCTGTTCGGCCCATGATGAAAGACTCGTATGTCCAGGGAGGCGTAGTGATCGATCCTGGCAACAGCACCACGAGCACCAGTGACACCGGCCCCGCGGGCCCCGGCCTGCGCACCGCGAACGGTGTCACCACCCCCCTCACGGTCGGGGTCGAGGAGGAGTTCCTGCTCGTCGACGACCGCACCTTACGGGTGGTCCCGGCGGCGCCGCTCGTCCTCGCCACCGCGGCCGGACTCCCCGCGCAGCTGCACCCCGAGGGGACCCGGTACCAGGTGGAGATCTCCACCCCGGTCGCCGATTCGGCGATCACCCTGCGCGAGGAGCTCGCCACCTTGCGGCGGACCCTCGCCGCGGCGGCCCGCGAGCACGGCTGCCGGCTGCTGGCGGCCCCCTCGCCCGTCGTGGCCGTCGAGGGTCCGCTGCACCTGACCGACGACGAGCCGCGCCAGCGCGAGCAGCACCGCCGGTTCGGCGCGCTGACCGACACCCTCGTCAGCTGCGGCCGGCACATCCACATCGGCACCCTCGACGTGGACACGGCGGTCGCGGTGTCCAACCGGGTCCGTCCCTGGCTGCCCACGCTGATCGCGCTGGCGGCCAACTCCCCCTTCTGGGGCGGCCGCGACACCGGCCACTCCAGCTGGCGGGCGATGGCCTGGTCGGGCTGGCCCTCGGCGGGTCCGCCCCCGCACTTCCCGTCCACGGCCCACTTCCGGCGCTCGGTGCAGACCCTGCTCGGCTCCGGGGCCGCCCTGGACACCAAGATGGTCTACTGGGACCTCCGCCCCTCCGGGAACTGGCCGACGCTCGAGATCCGGGCGCCCGACATGTCCCCGGACATCGACACGGCCGTGCTCCAGGCCGAGCTGGGCCGCGCCCTGGTCTCCTCGGCGCTGCGGGACATCGCGGAGCAGCGGCCCGACCGGCCCGTACGGGACGAGGTCCTGCGTCTCGCGCGGTGGCGGGCGGCACACGACGGCCTGGAGGGCTTCGGCCTGGACCCGTACACGGGCGCCGAGCTCCCCGCCGCCGACCTGGCGGAGGCCCTGCTCGACCTGGTGGCCCCGGACCTGGCCGCCGCGGGCGACCTGGACCACGCGGCGCGCACCCTGGGCGGCCTGCTGCGCGGCGGCTCGGGCGCGGCCCGTCAGCGGGCGGCCTTCGCACGCCGCCAGGACCTGACGGACGTACTGCGCCACCTGGTGGAGGAGACCGAGAAGTTCTGACCCCGGCCACCGCCCGGAACCCGGGGCCGCAGGCGCCGCCCCACGCGCCCGCGGCCCCTTCGCGCGTTCCGGGACAAAAAAATGCCCCGGCCCAGAAGACTGGACCGGGGTACGACCGCACCCGCCGCAACGTTTCTGCGGATCGGGCCTCGTGGTGGGGCGGGTGGGACTCGAACCCACGGCCGACGGATTATGAGTCCGCTGCTCTAACCGGCTGAGCTACCGCCCCTTCACGGCGTGGCGCGTACATGTGTGCGCGCCGTCTGCCGCAGCATAGCCGCTCATACGATCTCCTGCTTCGGATGCCCCGCAAGATCGGCTTCGCTTGTTCAGAGAGACCGCGCTGAGCGCTGCCCGGTTCCCGGTCCGGGGCAAAAAGAAAGAGGACCCGACCGGGTCCTCTTCCCTTCCTGCTCCCCCGACTGGACTCGAACCAGTAACCTGCCGGTTAACAGCCGGCTGCTCTGCCAATTGAGCTACAGGGGACCGCGCTCCCCCGACTGGACTCGAACCAGTAACCTGCCGGTTAACAGCCGGCTGCTCTGCCAATTGAGCTACAGGGGATTGCTGCGGTGCCACGAACAGCCCACCTCCGGCCTTGCCGGGGGGCGAGTGCCCGTTGCGAGTCATAGATTAGCGCAAGCAGGGGGGTGCTCCGCCAATCGGTATCGCAAGCCGGCCGGGCACCGACACGACGAAGGGTGGCAGGCATGCGGTACAAGGTCACGTTCCTCGCCGGAGTGGCCCTCGGGTACGTGGTGGGAACGGCCGCGGGACGCGAGCGCTACGAGGTGATGAAGAAGTCCGCGCGGCGCCTCGCGCAGAACCCGGTGGTGCGCAACGCCGCCGAGACGGCGGGGCAGAACGGGCGGGCGTTCGCGGGCAAGGCGTTCGCCGCCGTCGGCGACAAGGTGGGCGACGCGCTGCCGCCCTCCGTGGCGAAGCGGGTGCCCGGCCTGCGCGAGCGGGGGCAGGGGTACGAGGACGAATGGGGAACCAGCAACACCTGACCCTGCTGGTGGGGCCGCCCGGTGGGGCAGAATTCTCCGCATGGGGATAGTCGCCGGGCTGGACAGCTCTTCCACCTTCACTCGCATAGTCGTCTGTGACACGGACACGGGCGCCGTGCTGCGCCAGGGCTACGCGCCCCATCCGCCGTCCGCGGGTGAGCCGGTGCCGGGCGAGACCGACGCGCAGGCCTGGCTGCTCTCCCTCGGCGAGGCCGCGGGCGGCGGGCTGCTGGAGGGCGTCCAGGCCATCGGGGTCTCCGCGCGGCGCGGCCTGCTGGCGCTGGACGCACAGGGCGGGCTGGTCGGGCCCGCCCTGGTCGGCAACGACCGGCGCGGGCAGGTCGCCGCGGCGGACCTGGTCGAGGCGCTCGGCGGCAAGTCCGCCTGGACGGCGGCCGTGGGCTCGGTCCCGCACCCCGCGCAGCCGATCGTGAAGCTCGCCTGGCTGGCCCGTACCGACCCCGAGGCCGCGCGCCGGGTGGCGGTGCTGATGTCCCCGCACGACTGGCTCGTCTGGCAGTTGCTGGGCCGGCCCGCCCGCCGCACCACCGACCGGGCCGACGCCTCCGGGACCGGGTACTGGTCGGCTGCCACCGGCTCCTACCGCCCGGACCTGGTCGAGCTGGCGCTCGGGCACCAGGCGCTGCTGCCCGAGGTGCTCGGCCCCTGCGAGGCCGCCGGGATGACCCCGGAGGGGCTGCTGATCTCCGCCGGGACCGGGGAGACCACGGCCGCCGTGCTCGGGCTGGGTCTCGGTCCGGGGGACGCGGTGGTCTCGCTGGGGGCCACCGGTTCGGTGATGGCCGTGCACCACGAGGTCGTCGCCGAGCCGAACGGGATGATCACCTCCCTCGCCGACGCCGGCGGCATGCACCTGCCGGTGGTGAACACCTCCAACGCCGTACGGACCCTGCGCGGCACCGCCGACATGCTGGGCACCGACCTGGAGGGGCTGAGCGCGCTCGCGCTGAAGTCGACGCCGGGTGCACACGGACTCGTGCTCCTGCCGTACCTGGACGGGGAGCGCACCCCGAACCTGCCGAACGCCGCCGGGACCCTTTCGGGGCTGCGCCGGGACTCGATGAAGCCGGAGCACCTGGCGCGGGCCGCGGTCGAGGGGATGCTGTGCGGGCTGGTGGACGCCCTGGACGTGCTGCGGCACCGGGGCGTGGGGATCCGGCGGGTGTTCCTGCTGGGCGCGGCGGCCGAGCTGCCCGCCGTACAGGCCGCCGCCCCGGGGCTGTTCGGGACGCAGGTCGTCGTGCCCGCCCCGGCGGACTACGCGGCGCTGGGCGCGGCCCGGCAGGCGGCGTGGGCGCTCGGCGTGCAGCAGGGCGCGATGGCCCCGCACACCCCTCCGGTGTGGCCGGCGCCGGCCGCGCAGGTCTTCGAGCCGGGCGAGGATTTCGCGGCCTGGCAGGCGGTGCGCCAGCAGTACGTCACCACCCGGGAGCAGCTGCACCCGGGCGCCTTCTGAGGCGCCCGGACTGGGGCGCGCGCCCCCCGCGCAACCCCTTGCGGCCGCGAATCCGGGCCGCAAGGGGACCTTGGCACGAGGCCACCTCATCCTTTTGACCCGGCTTTGCGAAAAGCGGTAGGGATCAAGCCGCCGCTTGGCACAAGATGGACTGAACCCCCTCGATCTTGCCTACCGGAGCCTGCGCGTGCTCATACGACTTCTGCGGACGTATCTGCGTCCGCACCGCAAACCCATCGCCGCACTGGTGTTGCTGCAGCTCCTGCAGACCAGTGCGAGCCTCTACCTGCCCACCCTCAACGCCGACATCATCGACAACGGTGTCGTCAACGGTGACACGGGCTACATCCTGCGCTTCGGCGCGCTGATGCTCGGTGTCTCGCTCGTCCAGCTCAGCTGCAACGTCGGGGCCGTCTACTTCGGTGCGCGGACGGCCGCCGCGCTGGGCCGGGACCTGCGGGCCGCCGTCTTCGACCGGGTGCAGAGCTTCTCCGCCCGCGAGCTCGGCCAGTTCGGCGCTCCCTCGCTGATCACCCGGACGACCAACGACGTCCAGCAGGTGCAGATGCTGGCGCTGCTGACCTTCACGCTGATGGTCTCGGCGCCGATCATGTGCGTCGGCGGCATCGCGATGGCGCTCTCCCTGGACGTGAAGCTGTCGGGCGTGCTGCTCGCCGTCGTCCCCGTGCTGGGCGCGTCGGTCGGCGCCATCGTCTGGAAGACGCGTCCGCTGTTCCGCCGGATGCAGGTGCGCCTCGACGTGGTCAACCGGGTGCTGCGCGAGCAGATCACCGGCAACCGCGTGATCCGCGCCTTCGTCCGCGACGGTTACGAGGAGGAGCGCTTCCGCGGGGCGAACACCGAGCTGACCGGGGTCTCGCTGGCGTCGGGCCGGCTGCTCGCGCTGATGTTCCCCGTCGTCATCATGGTCGTGAACATCTCCAGCGTGGCCGTCATCTGGTTCGGCGCGATGCGCGTGGACGGCCGGGAGATGGAGATCGGCCAGCTGACGGCCTTCCTCGCCTACCTGATGCAGATCGTGATGGCCGTGATGATGGCCACCTTCATGTTCATGATGGTGCCGCGCGCCGAGGTCTGCGCCGAGCGCATCCAAGAGGTCCTGGACACCGAGTCCAGCGTGGTCCCGCCGGCCGACCCGGTGCGCACGCTGTCGGTGCGCGGGCGGCTGGAGCTGCGCGGCGCCGACTTCCGCTACCCGGGGGCCGAGGTGCCGGTGCTGCGCGGGGTGGACCTGGTGGCCCGCCCCGGCGAGACCACGGCGGTGATCGGCTCCACCGGCAGCGGCAAGTCCACACTGCTGGGCCTGGTGCCGCGGCTGTTCGACGCGACCGGCGGCGAGGTCCTCGTCGACGGTGAGGACGTGCGCCGGCTGGACCCGGAGCTGCTGGCCAGGACGGTCGGCATGGTCCCGCAGAAGCCGTACCTGTTCTCCGGGACCGTCGCCTCCAACCTGCGCTACGGGCGCCCGGACGCGACGGACGAGGAGCTGTGGCGGGCCCTGGAGGTGGCCCAGGCCAAGGAGTTCGTCTCCGCACTGGACCACGGCCTCGACGCGCCCATCACCCAGGGCGGCACGAACGTGTCGGGCGGCCAGCGCCAGCGTCTGGCGATCGCCCGCACGCTGGTGCAGCGCCCGGAGATCTACCTGTTCGACGACTCCTTCTCCGCGCTGGACTACGCGACGGACGCGGCGCTGCGCGCGGCGCTGGCCCGTGAGACGGAGGAGGCGACGGTGGTCATCGTCGCCCAGCGGGTCTCCACGATCCGCGACGCCGACCGGATCATCGTCCTCGACGAGGGCCAGGTGGTCGGCGAGGGCCGGCACCACGAGCTGATGGCCGGCAACGAGACCTACCGGGAGATCGTTCTCTCCCAGCTGACGGAGGCGGAGGCCGCATGAGCGGGCCCGGAGGACGGATGATGACGGGCTCGCCCCAGAGGTCCCTGGACTTCAAGGGGTCGGGCAAGCGGCTGCTGGGGCAGCTGGCGCGGGACAAGGCGAAGCTGTGGGGCATGGTCGCGGCCGTGGTCGGCAGCGTCGGCTGTTCGGTGGTCGGGCCGAAGATCCTGGGCGAGGCCACGGACCTGGTGTTCGCGGGCATCGTCGGCCGGGAGATGCCGGCGGGCCTCACCAAGGAGCAGGCGCTGGAGGGGCTGCGCGCCCAGGGGCACGGCGGCATGGCCGACATGCTGGCGAGCACCGACTTCACGCCGGGCGAGGGCATCGACTTCGGTGCCGTCGGGGTCGTGGCGCTGTGGGCGCTGGCGATGTTCGTCATGGCGGCCCTGCTGATGCTGGTCGCGACGCGGCTGTCGAACCTCGTGCAGAACGGCACGGTGTTCCGGATGCGCGAGGAGCTCCAGGCGAAGCTGTCGCGGCTGCCGCTGTCGTACTTCGACCAGCAGAAGCGCGGCGAGGTGCTGAGCCGGGCGACGAACGACATCGACAACATCGGGCAGACGCTCCAGCAGACGCTGGGGCAGCTGATGAACTCGCTGCTGACGATCGTCGGCGTGCTGGCGATGATGTTCTGGATCTCCCCGCTGCTGGCGCTGGTCGCGCTGGCGACCGTGCCGGTGGCCATGGTGGTCGCGGCGAAGATCGGCAAGCGGTCGCAGCCGCAGTTCGTGGCGCAGTGGAAGACCACGGGCGCGCTGAACGCCCACATCGAGGAGATGTACTCCGGCCACGCGCTGGTGAAGGTCTTCGGGCGGCAGAGGGAGTCGGCGGAGGTCTTCGCCGAGCAGAACGAGGCGCTGTACCGGGCCTCGTTCAAGGCGCAGCTGGTCAGCGGGATCATGCAGCCGGTGATGTTCTTCATCTCGAACATCAACTACGTGCTGGTGGCGGTCGTCGGCGGTCTGCGGGTGGCCTCGGGCACCCTGTCGATCGGTGACGTGCAGGCCTTCATCCAGTACTCGCGCCAGTTCTCGATGCCGCTGACGCAGGTGGCCTCGATGGCGAACCTGGTGCAGTCCGGCGTCGCGTCGGCGGAGCGGGTGTACGAGCTGATGGACGCTCCCGAGCAGGAGCCGGACGCCGAGGTTCCGGAGCGTCCGGAGGAGCTGCGCGGGCAGGTCGTCCTCGACAAGGTGGCCTTCCGCTACGAGCCGGACAAGCCGCTGATCGAGAACCTCTCGCTGCGCGTGGAGCCGGGGCAGACGGTCGCGATCGTCGGCCCGACGGGCGCGGGCAAGACCACGCTGGTCAACCTGCTGATGCGGTTCTACGAGGTGACCGGCGGCGAGATAGCCCTCGACGGGGTGGACATCGCGAAGATGACCCGCGAGGAGCTGCGGTCGGGGATCGGCATGGTCCTCCAGGACACCTGGCTGTTCGGCGGGACCATCGCGGAGAACATCGCGTACGGCGCCGCGCGCGAGGTCACGCGCGCGGAGATCGAGGAGGCCGCGCGGGCGGCCCACGCGGACCGGTTCGTCCGTACGCTGCCCGACGGCTACGACACGGTGCTCGACGACGAGGGCGCGGGCGTCAGCGCGGGCGAGAAGCAGCTGATCACCATCGCCCGGGCGTTCCTGTCGGACCCGGTGATCCTGGTGCTCGACGAGGCGACGAGCTCGGTGGACACCCGTACCGAGGTGCTGATCCAGAAGGCGATGGCGCGCCTGGCGCACGGCCGTACGTCCTTCGTGATCGCGCACCGGCTCTCCACGATCCGCGACGCCGACGTGATCCTGGTGATGGAGAACGGCTCGATCGTGGAGCAGGGCACGCACACGGAGCTGCTGACCGCCGGCGGCGCGTACGCGCGGCTGTACGCGGCGCAGTTCGCGCAGGCGGTGGCCGAGGTCGACTGACAGTGATGATGTTCGTGGTGATGTTGCCGGTGGGTCTGACTCATCGACTGACTGACGCTTCGGCTGTCCTGTTTGGGATTTGTCGGC